>JAESTF010000107.1 GCA_016763795.1 Flavobacteriales bacterium | reverse complement strand
AATTATATCCTAATAGCTGGAGGAACATTACTGTGTGTTATTGGTTATATTTTAATGTCAGGTGGTGGCTCTGATGATCCCGCAGTATTTAGTGAAGACTTGTTTAGTTTTAGGAGAATGTATGTTGCCCCATTAATGATTTTATCCGGTTTAGGTGTTGTTGGTTGGGGAATTTTAAAGAAATCAAAAGACTAATTTTAGTACTAGTATGAGTTATGAGTATTCATAATTCAACATTTATAATTCATCATTTCTGTGTTTGAAGCAATTATTTTAGGAATAATACAAGGGTTAACGGAGTTTTTACCTGTTAGTAGTAGTGGTCATTTAGAATTAGCTAAAGTTATTTTAGGCGATGATTCCCTGCCAGAAGAGAGTATGCTAATGACTGTTGTTTTACACGGGGCAACTGCATTAAGTACTATTGTTGTTTTCCGAAAAGACATACTTGATTTATTTAAAGGTTTATTTCAGTTTAAGAACAACGAAGAATTTAAATTCTCATTAAACATTGTTGTATCTATGATTCCAGCAGCAATTGTTGGGGTTTTGTTTGATGAAGAAATAGAAGCTTTCTTTGGAGGTAAGGTATTATTAGTTGGGTCAATGTTACTGGTTACTGCTGTGCTTTTAATATTTGCGGATAAAGCAAAAAACACTAACAAAAAAGTAGGGATTAAAGAAGCTATTATTATTGGAGTTTCTCAAGCAATAGCTATTTTGCCAGGAATTTCTCGATCTGGAGCAACAATCTCAACTTCGGTTTTATTAGGAATTGACAGAGAAAAAGCAGCTCGATTTTCATTTTTAATGGTTGTGCCACTTATTTTAGGAAAAATTGCCAAAGATATTTTAGATGGTGCTTTCGATGTGATTGATGGTTCTATATTAAATTACGGAGTTGGATTTATAGCAGCATTTGTAACAGGTATTTTAGCGTGTACTTGGATGATTAAATTAGTGAAGAAAAGTAAATTAAGGTACTTTGCTTATTACTGTTTAGTTGTTGGTGTTGCAGCAATTATTTATACACTGGTATAATGTCTGAACAAATTCCGAGTAAATTCCAAACAGGACAAATAATTCTTATTGATAAACCTTTAACATGGACATCTTTTGATGTGGTTAACAAGGTTAGATGGCTCATTAAACAAGAAATTAAGGTTAAAAAAATTAAGGTTGGTCATGCTGGCACGTTAGACCCTTTGGCGACTGGTTTACTAATTTTGTGCACTGGGAAATTTACCAAGCAAATTAATGATATTCAAACGCAAGAAAAGGAATATACTGGCGTAATTACTTTAGGAGCAACAACGGCTTCTTACGATTTAGAGAAACCAATTGATATTGAATATCCAACCGAACACATTACTGAAGAATTAATTACAGCAACTGCAAAATCATTTATTGGAGAGCAAGAACAAACTGCACCAATACATTCTGCAAAAAAGATTGATGGGAAAAGAGCTTATGAATATGCTCGTGAGGGAGAAGAAGTTGTTATTAAATCGAACACCATTAATATAAAGGAGTTTGATGTTGAAATTTGTGATTTTGAAGGAAATGAAAGAATGGAAGATGGTAAAATAAATCAAGAGTTACCTTACCAAAAAGGGATTCACATTCAATTTAGAATCGTTTGTTCTAAAGGAACATACATTAGAGCGATTGCTCGAGATTTTGGAGAGAAGTTAAATTCAGGAGGTTATTTGTCGAAATTAGTGAGAACAAAAATTGGTGAATTTAATGTTGTTGATGCGATTAAGGTTGATGAAGTAGGGAGCTTATTTACTTAAAAGGTGTTTTAATCCAAGGTAAAGGTTTTGTTCAACTGTACCGTACTCACCATCTGCTAAAAACAAGTCTTTTATTTTTCCAAACAATACATCAATTTCCGCTTCGGAGTATTCGAATCTTTTTAGAGTTGACAGTATCTTTTGAAGACTTTGATAATCATTATCGTTATCAAAGTCTTTGTGAATGCTTTTGTAAGTGTCACCATCTATTTTTGATTTTATCATTTCAATCTCTTCAGGGGTTTCGATAAAATCGGCATTGGCACAATAAAGCAGGATGTATGCTTTAAATTCATTTCTTGTCCAGTTTGTATTAAAATCTTTCATCAATTAATAGTGTTAGTAGCGTTTAATTACTTTCTAGTAATTTAAATAATTCATCTAGCTTTGGAGTAAGAATTACTTCAATTCTTCTGTTCTTCTTTCTTCCCTCCTTAGTGTTAGATAAATCTAATGGAGAATACTCTCCTCTACCTGCAGCAGTTAAACGTTTTGGATTAACAGTGCTGTTTTTGGTCATAATTTTAACTACAGAAGTAGCTCTCTTAACACTTAAATCCCAGTTGTCTGCAATTGCTCCTTGGCTTTTCATTGGAACATTGTCTGTATGCCCTTCAACTAAAACGTCAATATCAGGACTTTGTTCTAGTACTTTTGCTAATTTTTAAGTACCGTAATTCCTTTGCCTCCTACATCATATTTCCCAGAAGCAAATAGAAGGCTTTCATCTAAAGAAACATATACTTTTCCGTTTTTCTGCTCAATGGTTAATCCGTTATTTTCAAATCCTAAAAGCGCTGCTTTTACTTTGTTTTTTAGGGCACTAACTGCGGAGTCTTGTTTAGCAATTATTGCTTCTAATTCATTAACTCTTTTTTCGCGAGCAGCTAATTCTGTATTTAATTGATTAAGTGCAGCTTCTTTCTTTGTCAAAGAACCTTCAAGGGTACGAAGAGCATCTTCCTGAGCTTGTAACTCTTCTTGAGTTTTTTGTAATTGACTCATCAATTTGGCTGTTGCAGATTTGTTTCCTGCCAGTAACTCTTTATTTTTGTCTAGTAGTAATTGATACGTTTCATTAATGTTGTCGTAGTTCGTTTTCATTTGATTGTAAGACTTATCAAGTAACGCTAAATCTTGTTCAAGAATAGCTTTCTTTTTATTCAACTCTGCTACAGAAGAGGTTAATTCTTTGTTCTTTTCTTCTAAATCTTGATTGAGTGTTTTTAAAGCAGAATTTTCGTCTCTACAAGCCTCTTGTTTGGCTTTCAATTCTTCATATTTTCTTGCTGGAACGCATGAGAAAAGTGTCCCTAGTATTAAAGTGTAAATGATGTATTGCTTTTTTACGGTCATAATAGTTATTTTAATAAGCAATAATATCCTTTAATGTATTAATTTTATTAGGGGTTAGCGCTTATTTATAAACAGTAGATTATTAAAAACCATTTTAACATTAAAAAAAGAATTTGTTTTTTTGCAGTATTGAATAAATTCATACCTTTGCAGACTTTCGCTTAAAAAATGGATAATGAAGAGTTTAAGTGAATATAATATAAAGTTTGAAGGGTTAAAGCAAGGGATTCATTTTTTTGAGTTTGATGTGGATAACGCGTTCTTTGAGGAGTTTGGTTGTTTTGAGTTTAAAGATGCTGCTCTTGCAGTAGGTTTAGAGTTTGAAAAGCAATCGACTATTATGGTGCTAACATTTGATTTTTTAGGAACTATTACAGTTCCTTGCGATAGGTGTTTGGATGATGTTGAGGTTGAATTCAGTGGAGAAGAAAAATTGTTTGTGAAGTTCGGAAACGAAGAGTATGATGATTCTGATGAAATTTTAATGCTTCCAATACATGAATACGAATTAAATGTAGCAAAATATATTTACGAATTTTTAAATGTAAATATTCCTCAAAAAAGAATTCATTCTGAAGGTTTATGTAACCAGAATGTAATTGATGAATTAGAAAAAGTTGCTCCAGCAGCGAAAGAAGAAGAAAATAAAGAAATTGATGTTGACCCAAGGTGGGCATCTTTACAAGATATTAAATTGAATAAAAACAAATAAAAATGGCACATCCTAAACGAAGAACCTCAAATCAAAGAAGAGACAAAAGAAGAACTCATTATAAGGCAGTAGCACCTACATTATCTACTTGCTCTAACTGTAATGCTCCAACATTATATCACAGAGTTTGTGGCGAATGTGGTTTTTACAGAGGTAAACAAGCTGTAGAAAAAGAAATAGCTCTATAAGCGTATAGTTTATAATAAAAAAGTAGATAAACTTATTGATTCATACATATACGAGTCAATAAGTTTTTTGTTTTATATGACCATTCAATAGATATATTTTTTTACTTTCGTTTGTTCATATTGCTAATAAAAAACTATGAGTAAAATTACAGCAGCAATTACAGGGGTAAATGGTTATGTTCCTGAATATGTTATGACCAACAAAGAGTTGGAAACATTGATTGATACTACTGATGAGTGGATTACTTCCAGAACAGGAATAAAAGAAAGAAGAATTTTAAAAGGTGAAGGTCAAGGCTCTTCTGTTATGGGAGCAGAAGCAGTAAAAGGCTTGTGCGAAAAAAGAGGAATTTCTCCAGAAGAAATAGACCTTTTAATTTGTTGCACAGTAACAGCTGACCATATTTTTCCAGCAACAGCTAATATTATTACAGACAAAATAGGCGCAACAAATGCTTTTGGATTTGATATTAATGCCGCTTGTTCAGGTTTTATTTACGGATTAGTAACTGGTTCAAAATTTATTGAATCAGGTTCTCATAAAAAAGTAGTAGTTGTTGGAGTTGATAAAATGTCAGCAATTGTTGATTATTCAGACAGAACAACATGTATTATTTTTGGAGATGGAGGAGGTGCTGTTTTGTTAGAACCAAATGAAGATGGATTAGGAATTCAAGATTCTATTTTGAAAAGTGATGGTTCTGGAGCAAAATATTTATCTCAAAAAGCAGGAGGATCTGCTTACCCTCCAACACATGAAACTATTGACAATATGGAGCATTATGCTCGCCAGGATGGTAAAACAGTGTTTAAATTTGCGGTAACTAATATGGCAGATGTTTCAGCTGAGATCATGGAAAAGAATGATTTAACAAGTGATGATATTGCTTGGCTAGTTCCACATCAAGCAAATAAAAGAATAATTGATGCTACTGCTCGTAGAATGGGAGTGGAAGATGAAAAAGTGATGCTCAATATTGAGAAATATGGAAACACCACTTCAGGAACAATTCCACTTTGTTTATGGGAATGGGAAAATAAACTTAAAAAGGGAGATAATATCATTATTGCTGCTTT
>JAESTF010000106.1 GCA_016763795.1 Flavobacteriales bacterium | reverse complement strand
GCAATGTTGTTAATTAATTCCATAATTAATACAGTTTTACCAACACCTGCTCCACCAAACAAACCAATTTTACCACCTTTAGAATAAGGTTCAATTAAATCAATTACTTTAATCCCTGTAAAAAGCACTTCTGCAGAAGTAGTTAATTCCTCAAATTTTGGTGCATCTCTATGTATTGAAGCTCCATTTTCTTTTGGAAGATTTCCTAATCCATCAATAGCATCACCAACTACATTAAATAGTCTACCTCTAATTGCTTCACCTATTGGCATTTTAATAGGAGAACCTGTTGCCACAACTTCCATTCCTCTGCTCAAACCATCACTTGCATCCATTGCAATTGTTCTAATGGTATCTTCTCCAATGTGCTGTTGACATTCTAAAATTACTTTTTCACCGTATGCTCTAGTAATTTCTAATGAATCCAGAATGTTTGGAAGTTCTCCATTTTCTGTATTAAAACTCACATCAATTACGGGCCCGATTATTTGTGTTATTTTTCCAGTATTAGCTGACATTCTTTTATGTTTTTTTAATTAAACTTTTCCGTCTGTTTTTCGGCTGCAAAAATACTACTAATTATCATTCTCTAACAACTATTTTTGTATTATTTTTTTACTGATATTTGCACTGAATAAATAATTGAAAAATCTAACAAATTAAGACAGCTTTTAGTGAAGGTATACAACAGTATTGAAGCATTTAAAACGAATCATAAAACTGCAGTAACTATTGGTACTTTTGATGGTGTACACATCGGACATAAGGTGGTTATTAATCAACTAAAAAATGCTGCAAAAAAAATAAATGGAGAAAGTGTTATTCTTACTTTTTTTCCTCATCCCCGGATGGTATTATATCCCGATGATAACGAATTAAGATTATTAAATACTATTGATGAACGATTTTTATTGCTCGAAAAAGCTGGTATTGACCATTTAATTATCCATCCTTTTTCTAAAGAATTTTCACGTTTAAGTTCTACTGAATTTGTAAGAGATATTTTAGTAAACCAATTAAATGTATCGACTTTAGTTATTGGTTACGATCATCATTTTGGAAGAAATAGAGAAGGATCTTTTGAACATTTACAGGAGTTATCGCCCCTCTATGGTTTTCATGTAGAAGAAATTTCTGCCCAAGAAATACAACAGGTTAACATTAGCTCAACTAAAATTAGATACTCTTTACTTAATGGAGAAATACATGCTGCCAATCAATTTTTAAGTTACAATTATTTTATAAAAGGAACAGTTGTTAAGGGTGAAAAAATAGGCCGAACTATAGGCTTTCCTACTGCAAATATAAAAATAGATGAATGGTATAAATTAATACCCACTAAAGGTGTTTATGCTGTGAAAATTAAAATAAATGAAACTATTTTTATAGGAATGCTAAACATTGGTAGTAGACCTACGTTAAAAGAAAATAGCAATGAAACTATTGAAGTAAATATCTTTAACTTTGATGAAGAAATTTATAATAAAAAAATTGAAATTGAGTTTTATGAACGTATTAGAGATGAACAAAAATTTGAAAATATCTCTGAATTAAAAAAGCAACTAGAAATTGATAAACAACAAGTCATACAAATTTTTAATTAGCACAGCATTAATTGTTTTTGCTGTAAATGTAAAAGCACAATTATTAGATTCAATTGCTATTGATACGGTACCTACTTATACCTTGCAAAAAGCATTAAAACAAGACCCTTTAAAAGTTTACAAACTATCATTAAAAAAAATGAAGCTAACAGAGCTTCCTCCTAAAATTTTACAATTTAAAAACTTACAAATACTCAACTTAAAATCGAATAAGTTTAAAGTATTTCCAAAAGAAATAATAACTTTTAAATATTTGCAAGAACTAAATATTTCTGCCAATAAGATTGAAATTATCACGAAAGAATTAGGAGAGCTTATTTATTTAAGAAAATTTATTGCCAGCTCGAACCGTATTGTTTCTATTCCTCCTGAAATTCAAAACCTGAAAAAACTTCAATTTTTAGATCTTTGGGGGAACGATATTGGTGCTTTACCTATTGAAATTACTGAATTAAAAGACAATCTAATAGAAATTGATATGCGTGTTATTTTAATGAGTAAGGAAGAAAACAATAAGATAAAAAAATTACTCCCTAACACAAAAATCAGATTTTCTAAATCGTGCGATTGTAGTTTTTAAAAATAACATTTTTTTAATTTTTATCTAAAATCTAATAGGTATCATCATATAGTATCTTTATTTTTGGAACCAATAAACCTTTCAAGAGTTTGCCCGTTTATATAAAAGAATGACTAAAAAATTTAACATACTTTTTTTGCTTGCTGCTTGTTTAATAGCATTTAATGCCAGTGGACAAGACAAAATTTTATTTCTTAATGGAAAAACATTAGAAGGTAATTTACTTGAAAAAACAAATTACGAGTTCACTTTTAAAAATAAAAAAGAAAAACAATTTATAATTGATAAATACCGTGTATTCTCTTACACCCAGAACAATAAAGAAAGTATTGTTTATGAATTTGATACACTTTCTGGTAATTTTTTAAAAGTTCAGAATATGAAAATGTTTGTGTATGGAGAACGAGATGCACACCAAACATTTAAACCTCTTGCTACAAATATATTAGGCTTTGCTTTTGGCAGTACTGCGGGTTACCTCATGCAAAAAGAAGAAAACTTTATTTATATAGTTTCTCCACTATTAATTACATCGGTTACACTTTTATTTCCTACAAAAGTTAAACAAAAAAGACTAACAAATACTCAATATTTAAAAGAAGATGAATATTTAAGAGGGTACGAGAGAATAGCTCGTAGCAAAAGAACTCAAGGAATTTTAAAGTCGAGTATTGCGGGTATGGGTGTTGGTTTTTTAATTGGCTTACTCGTTAACGGATCCAAATAATATAATGTTGAAGCTATTTACTTCAATTATCAAATTTTTTATTTATTCTAATTTTTTTGTTGCTCTTTGTGTTACCGCATTCACACATTTAACCTACCTTATTTATAGCCTACCTACAAGTAACTTACCCGTTGTTTTGTTAATGGTTTTTAGTTTTACTTTTTTCACCTATAACGGTCAGCGACTATTTAGGCTAAGACAAAAAATATTACAACCTGAAGACATTGGTGAACGACTAAAATGGGTTATTAAAAATAAAACCATGTTAACTATTTTTTCAGCTTTATTTGGAATTATTGGTTTGGTATGCACTTGTTTTATCAATCCTTATTGTTTTTTTATTCTCATTCCTATGGGAGGCCTCTCTGTTTTCTATGTTATTCCCCTTATTCCTTTCTATAAAAAGAGTCCTTCTTTAAGAGATATTCCTTATCTTAAAATAATTGTAATTGCTATTACTTGGTCTATTGCCATTGTTCGGTTACCTTTTATTGATTCTAAATTTATTTACCAAAATATCAATAGCACTAGTTTCGTATTAGCATTATTCCAAGTCTTTTTATTTGTAATTGCTATTACATTACCTTTTGATGTACGAGACATTAAGTTTGACAAACTCAACCATCTAAAAACAATACCTCAATTAATAGGAAGCAAAAGTACAATCATTTTTTCTGAGCTATTTTTAATTTGCTCTATTGTACTATTATATAACTTATTACCTGCCAGAAATTATTTTTACGCTCTATTTATAAGTCACCTAATAACAATGACAATAATTGCTTTTACCAATGAAAAACGTAAAGAAGTCTTTTTTGCAGGTTTAGTAGAAGGAACTGTAATTATTCTTTACAGTTCTGTTCTCATCTCCGATTTATTTTTTTGATTCAGGTATAGGTTTTTCACTATCCTTTTTTTCTCTTATTTTTTTATACGTTCGGATT
>JAESTF010000105.1 GCA_016763795.1 Flavobacteriales bacterium | reverse complement strand
ATTAAATTACCTAATGTATTAATTCCACTACTTATGGCTGGACGTTGATCTGCTACAAAAACAACATTAATTAGCTTAATGATAAACTGTAAGCAGAACACGCTAAAAACGATAAACACTAGCTTTTCTAACTCAACAATATCGTTTGTAGTGTTTAATATTTTCCCCCAATCTAAAAATTGATTTACGCCAAGAAATAGCACAAAAAGTGCTACAGAAATAATAGAAATAATAGCATAAGTTGTGCTAATATATGTTCGTGCTAACTCCTCTTTTCCTTCAGCTTTAGCGGTAGCGAACTTATTACGTAAACCATTTCCTAAGCCAATATCAAAAAAACTGAACCAAGCAATTACAGATGTTAATGTAATCCATATTCCATATTTAGTTGGATTTAAATAATCAATGGTTAAAGGCACTAATATTAAACTAATTAAAATGCTTGTCCCTTTTAGTAGGAATGAACCCAGAATGTTTTTTTTAGCTTTAACAGATCGGTCGTGTCCAGAAAAGAATTTATTGAACAGTTTTTTTATCAAGACTTTTTAAATATTCGGTTAAAAAATCCTTCTTTCTTTTCTTCCTCATAGTATCCATAGCCATAACCATAGCCGTAACCATAAGCTGAACCTCCAGCTTTTACGGCATTAAATAAAATAGAAGCATTTTTCAGTTTACCTTCTTTATATAGTTGAGCAATATGTGACAAATGATCTTTCTTCGTTACATTTTGACGAACTACAAAAATTAAACTATCCGAAAATTTATTTAATAATAAAGCATCTGTAACTAAACCAATTGGAGGCGAATCAATAATAATTGTATCGTATTTTTCTTTTAGAACTGCTATCAACTCCCCCATTCTTTCATTCATTATTAATTCAGATGGGTTTGGAGGTATTGGTCCTGAAGGAATAATATCTAAATTTTCTACTGTTGTTTTCTGAACAATTGCATCCAATTTTTCAACTCCAATCAAAAAGGAACTCACTCCTTTATCATTAGCTATATTAAAATCACCAACCATTTTTGGTTTTCTTAAATCTAACCCTAATAATATTGTCTTTTTTCCTGATGCAGCAATAATTGCCGATAAGTTCATTGCTGTATAGGTTTTCCCTTCAGAACCAACGGAAGATGTAATTAAAATAACCTTATGTTCTTCGTCTGCAGCAAAGTATTTTAAATTCGTTCTTATCGACCTAAAAGATTCTGCAATTAATGATTTTGGTTTTTCAGAAACCACTAGAGCAGAGGTTTCTTTACTTAACCCTACTACTCCTAACACAGGAATTTTTGTTATTTTTTCAATTGTCTTTTTGTCTCTTACTGTATCATTTAGTTGCTCTTTAAGAAATATTAGTCCTGTAGGAATTAATAATGATAACAACAATGCTAACGAATATGTTTTTTTAGGAATTGGTCTTATAGGATATGGAGTAGAACGAGCTTCTTCTATTATTCTATTGTCAGAAACCGATGCGGCTAAAGCTAAAGAGGTCTCGGCCTCTTTTTGTAATAGAAATAAATATAGGCTTTCTTTCACTCTATATTCTCTTTCTATACTCACTAATTCTCTTTCCGTTTTCGGAATTAATTTCAACTCATTTTCTAATTTTGCTAGTGATTTTAGTAATTCGGCTTTAAAAGCATTTAAGCCACTTTTAATACTTGCAATATTTTGAATTAATTTTTTTCGGGTATAATCAATTTGTTGATTAACTAATTTCAAATCAGCACTAATTCCTTTCCTATTCAACTCAATTTTTTGCTTTTCAAGTTCCAAGTCCGTAATCTGATTGATTAATTTAATTAATAAAGGATCATTAATCCCTAAAGATGATGGAGCAATATCTGCTAAACTTTCATTACTCTCAACATAACCTTGTAAGTACTCAATAAAACTTAATTGTAAATTAAAGTTAGATAGTTCGCTATCTTTTAATTTTACATTTTCAAGTATCATTTTAGATTCTGCACTCACATCAGTAATCCCTTTTTCAATCTTAAAATCTTGTCGCTCTATTTCTATTTGCTTTAGCTCCTTAGAAATTGTAATTAACTGGTTTTCAATAAAATTTGCGGTACTACTCGCTATTTTATTCTTTTCTAAAATATCATTTTCTAAGTAAACCTGAACTAGGGTATTTAAAAAATCTATTCCTCTTTGTGGAATTTGTTCTTCAATACTAAGAACGATCACCGATGAATTTTTGCCTGGTTGTTGAATCTTTAATTTTGCTCTATAAAACTCAACGTTATTTATAATGTTATTAAATTTTATCCTATAATTTCTTTTTGGATAAGACTGGTCGTTAAACAACTCTGGATCAAAATGAGCTCTTTTATTTATTGTAATAACCCCTATTGGTAAAGAAATTTTCTCGCCAAATTGATATTCTTTATCGTAGTTATTACCTGTTTGCTGAACTTCAAATTTTAGTCTATACTTATTTTCATCAATTACAGAAATAAAAAAAAGATTATTGTATGCATAAAAATTTAATGAATCATGAACAATCTTAAATGGTGAATCTGTGTAAGTCTGACTCTTTTTAACATTCCCAATTAGATAATAGAGTACATCAACTTCAATTTGCTCTAGTGTTTTTTTTAAGATTTTACGAGATTTTAATATCTCAATTTCGTTTTCAATATTCTTATTTACATTATAAACATCTAAATCTTTTAATAATTTTTGAGTACCAAGACTAGTACTCTTATCATCTTTTATCAGAATTTTTGTAGAAACATTGTAAACTGGCTTCATATACCAATTATAAAAATAAGCACTACTAAACCCAATTGTTAATGCAATAATATAAATATACCAATATCTAAGGTAGGTATAAAGGAATGCTTTTATATTAAAATCATCCTCCTCTTCTTCAATATTAGTTTCTACTATATTCTCTTGCATTTAACTTAATTTCAAAACAAAAATACAATTTTGTTACTGATGTATCTTTATTGAAGAACAATTACTTCAACTCGAATATTTTCATTGCTTCCCTCATATTCCTTGGTTTCTTCACAATCATCTTATCACCACCAAAACCAACTGTTTTTATTCTATTTTCCTTAATTCCATTTTTAATTAAATAGGTTTTAATTCTTTCTGCCCTGTATTTTGACAATTTTTTTGAACTTCCTTTAAAATTCCATTCCTCTCCTAAATTTATATGTCTTTTAGACTTTTTAACAGCTCTATTTCCATTCGTATGCCCTTGAATTTCGAAAACGTATTCTTTATTTTCTAACATAAATGCTAATAATTTTTTCAATTCTTTTTTTCGAAGTTTCTTTTAGAACGTATGTATTTGGATGAAAATAAATCTTATGCATCACTAATTTCTCTCCAACATTAATAGGTGTTAATTCAATTTTAATAGTTGAAATTTTCACATCTATAGTATCTAGATAAGTTTTATATCCGAGCTTTTTTACTGATAAAATAATTTTCTCTCTACCATAGTTTTCAATCACGAACCCACTATCTATACTCGACTTAATTTGACGAAGTAAAGTTCCATCAACAATGGAAACTACCGCATTAATACTTCTTTGGGTATTCCTATTAATAACTAGGCCAGCAATCTTTCCCTCAATACCTATCTGTTCTTCAATTATTTGAACAACTTCTACTTTCCTGCTCTCCTTCTCAATAATAGCTTCCAACACTTCTTCAACACATTCATTCTTAATGGTTTTATAAACCTTTTGCTTGTTGTTTTCTACAATTTCAAAAACATGGCCACAACCAAAACCGTTTAAGTGCAACACACCTATATAATATGTCTCTCCTTTTTTTACTTGAAGAAGTCCTTCTAACTTATTGTTAATAGGTTTAACCTTTTTATTAACCACACTATTACAAAAATTATCTCCTTTAAAATTATAGATTAGAATTTCATAATCATCTTCTCTACTAATAGAACTTAATTTATAAGATAGTTTCCCAGCTTCTTTTATAATAATTTTGTACCAATAAGTGTATTTATCTGCTTGCTGATAATATATTTTTTCATGCGTACTATCATTTATTAATGGTAAAGAAATAATTTCTGGATGAATACAATCAGGATAGTTCTCTTGTCCATACGACATAAAAACACCGACAAGCAAAAGAAACACAATAAAAAAACGTTGTAGCATTTTTTCGATGAAATGATAAATATTTTTGAAATTACAAGAAAATAGCACAGATGATTAATTTCGAATTAAAAGTATAATTAAATGCCTCCAAATCTAAAAATCAATCTTTTATTTTTTCAAACACAATTCTATAATGGTCAAAAACATGCCTATCAAAAACATGCAAATTAGCTTGTATTTTAAACCTACGCATCCATTCTCTAAAAGTAGGATCGAATAAATAATCTGGAACTAAAGATAAGAATAGTAAATACTTTCTGAAACTAAATTGTTTAAATTGAGCCGTCCATCGGTGAATAGTTTCAATATAATCAAACCGTCCACTATCAACAGATACTAATCTAAAATGCTCACTAATTGCAGGATCAATCAATCCTTCTTTACCGTATGGAAGCCAAGAACCTGGAAATACACGGCATATTATATCCATATATTCTGCATTAGTAAATTCTTTTTTACTTAAGTCTGTTTTATCAAATGGAATATCTTTAAAATCAACCATATTAGGACCAAATACCATCGATTGACAATAAAAACGCCCTCCTACTGGTAATAGACTAGCGACTTGTTTAAAGTATTTTTTATAAATTTCTTCTTGTTTTCCTGCTTCGTATTCCTCTACTGAACATAAATGTTCAGGACTCCCCATGGCTGTTACCACATCAAATTTTCCAAATGTTTCTGGAGTAATATCTTTAGAGTCCATATGTTTCACATTCAATCCATTTTTCACACAAGCATCAGCTTGTCCTTTTGCCAATACAACTCCTGTAGTTTCTACTCCTTTTTTATTTAAGTAATCTATAAATGCACCCCAGCCACAACCGATATCAAGCACCTTTGAGCCTTCTTTTATATTACAATTATCAAAAATAAAATCATGCTTTTTCAATTGACCCTCCTCTGTAGTCATAGAAAAATCCCCATCAAACCTAGCACAACTATATGCGCCTTTATCGCCTAAGCTTAAGCGAAATATTTTATCCATTCTTGTATAATGTGCATCTAATTCTCCTTGATCAGCCATATTGTGATTTTTTTAATTTTAAAACATTATTAGTAAAATTCTACCGATTCGAAGATAGTTAAATAAAAGTGACAAAAAAAGTCTCATCCATTAACGAATGAGACTTTTGTACCCGAAGTGGGAATACAACACCATAAATCTACCTATTTTCAAACACCCAACAAATACCAGCCTTCAAACTAAAAATATCGTGTAAATTCAATAGTTATAGTGTCTTTTTATTGT
>JAESTF010000104.1 GCA_016763795.1 Flavobacteriales bacterium | reverse complement strand
TTTCATTTCTTATTTTTTAATGTAAAATAAGGAAATGCAAATTATTAAGAATCTATCTCTTAACTTAAATATTTACTGTTGTATTCCCTTATTTGACCATTTAGTTAATGTTTATGACCACTATGGTCTTCTTTCTTTGCTTCAGGTCTTTCATACTGGCAACAACCTGGTAAATTATTGTACGTTTCTTCAGTTGCTCTAAACCCCTCACTATCATAACCTACTTTCGCAATTTTCTTTTTTATTTCGGCTAAAGAAATATCGTGAGTATGATATACGACTTCCATCATTTTTGTTTCTTGATTCCAATCTGCTTTATCAATTCCTTTGACATTTTTTAATGCTCCTTCTATTGTTTTTTCACACATTCCACAATTTCCATAAACTTTAAAGGAGTCTGTTTTTTTATCGTCATGTTTTACTACTACTGAATTTTCGCTTGCAATTATTGTTGCAATTGAACTATTTGTACTAAAAAGAGTAACACTTAATACTAGGGTACTTAAAATTAATTTTTTCATTATTTTTTGTTTTAATGGTTTATATATAATTATTTTATTTGTTGTTTAACTTCTCCACATTTCAGCATTTTAGCTCCGAAGTAGGGGTTTTTTATTTCTTTTTCAGTACTCAACCAATAACCCCCATTATTATCATTTGCCATTTGACAGAATTCTAAATAGAGTGGTTTATCATCTTTCATTTTAATGCCTAATTTTTGAATAGCATTAGATAGTGAGTTACTTATTGTTAAAAAAATAGTTCGTTGTTCATCAATGTTCACTGCTTTAAATAACAATTTCAAATCTTTATTCATAAATTTTAATGCTTTCATCCACACATTATGAGCATCTCCCATAACTAAACTCATATCTGCATTCTCCAATGCTTTTTGAGTTGCTTTTACAGTTGTTTGAATATTTGCATCATCTTTAGTTAATTTATCTTTAAGTACTAAATAACTATCCACAACTGCCCCTAACTGCTTTTTAAATTTAAGCGAGATTTTAGATTTATCAATCATCACTTCTTTTTCCATATTCATTCCTGACATCTCCATTTCTTTTTCATCTCCACCACTATGATCGTGTCCTGTTGAAACTTTCCCTCCAGTAGGATTCATCATACTTTTCTTACCTGCTAATTGGGCTGCAGCATCAATTTTAAATACTCCATTAGTCGCAATCTCTTCTCCTTCTTCTAATCCTTTTTTGATGATGTAAAAATCACCTGCATCCTCCCCTAAAATAACTTCTCGATAAATAAACGAATTGTGCTCTCTATTAGGAATTTTAACATAAACAACACCTCGTTTCCCTGTCCATAACACTGCTGATTTAGGTACTAAAATCACTTCTTCTTTAATAGGTAGTTTTGAGGTAATAATTCCGTTGGCAAACATATCTGGCTTTAATAAACCTTTAGCATTGTTCATTTCAACTCTAACATAAGCAACTCTTGTTTTTGGATTAATAAAAGGATCAATAAAAGCGACTTTCCCTTTAAATATTTCTCCTGGAACAGATTTAAGCTCTATGGATAATTCATCTCCTAGCTTAACCCATGGCAAATCATTTTCATAGGCTTCAAAAAGTAACCACACCCTACTTAAATCTACAACTTTAAATAATTTTTGTCCCATCTTGACATGATCCCCTTCGGACACCATTCGCATCATCACATAACCATTGTAATTAGATAAAATATCAATTTCTGTTTGCACTTTCCCCGATTCTTCTATCCTTGCTATTTGGTTGTCTGTAAATTTCCATTGCTTTAACTTATTCCTAGCTGCATCAACCAAGGCTGGACTAGTCGATTCATTTTTTAATACTTCAAACAATTCTTTTTGAGCAGTTATCAATTCAGTAGAATAAATACTTGCTAATTTTTGTCCTTTATACACTTTTTCTCCTGTAAAATTGATAAACAATTTTTCTATCCGACCAGGAAAGTGAGCTGTTTGAGAATACATTAATCGTTCATCTGGTTTTACTTTTCCTAACAAACGAATTTCTTTTTCTGGCTTCTCTAATTTCACAACATAGGTTTGTATTTCTGCTAGTTTCATTGCGGCATCAGACATAGGAACTTCATCGGGCAATGCTTCTTCACTGTCCATTGAATTATCTAGTGGAATTAAATCCATTCCACATAACGGGCACTGACCTGGTCCATCCTGCTGTATTTGAGGATGCATGGAGCATGTCCAAATTTCAGCTTTAACTTCATCACGTTCATGAGTTGCAGTTTCTTCGTTAGAAGAATTTCCTCCACCCATAAAATTACCGATAACAATTCCTAGTATTAATACTATACCTATTGTTATCCATTTATTTTTCAATATATTTTTCATAATTTTTATTTTGTTGTCATTCAGAATGTAGTTTTGTTCATGCTTTAGCTTCAAAACAAAATGATGAATCTAAAACAGATTCTTCACTTCATTTTACTATCCGATAAAGCGGTTGTAAAATATCGTTCTGAATGACAGTATTCATATTAATTTCCGGTTAAATAATTAATAAAAGCAGTAGCAGCATTTTTATCTGCCCTAGCTTTATCTAATTCCAAACTATATTGCAATACTTTCCTTTCCATTCGGAGTACTTCTTCAAAATTTTCTCCATCACTAGAGTATGATGTTAAAAGAATTACTAAAGATTTATCAGCTAACTTTAACTGCTTATCAAACAATATAATTCTTCGCCCTGCATCTTTATATTCTTTATACCCTTTTTCAAATAAAGTGATTAGCTGATTTTGTTTATCTTCTTTTTGATACTTAGTTGCTTCCATATAAAGAAAAGCTTCACTTACCATAGCTTTGTATTTTTTACGATACAATGGGATGGAGATTCCAATTTTCGGGAATAAAATAGCATCCCGTCCATTTTCATTACCTAAATTCGGATTACTACTGTTCCCTATGAAAGTATAATCAACTCCAATAGAAAATTTTGGACCGCCTATTTTTTTAGCTAAAATTTCTTGTTTTTTCCAAGAAGAAATTTTGTACTCTAGCTGTTTTACCAAATGGTTTTGATTAGTTATGCTATCTAATAAAGTTTCTTTAGATAGCTCTAAGTTTTCATCCCATAAAATATCAGGTGTGATAATAGAACTTTCTACTGCTTGATTGAGTAATTTATTAAACTGAACTTCCAACGTCCATTTGGTATCTACCAAATATGCCAATTGATTTTCCAACTCATTAATTTCCATTTCTACTCGCATTTCATCTACAACAGAAGCTTTTCCAGTTTCTAATTTAATTAAAGCCAATTGCTGAAAGGTGTTTAAAATTGATATGTTTTCTCTCGTAATATCAATCCCCTTTTTCACAAAATAGATATTGAAGTAAGCCGATTTAATTTCAAAAAACAATTTTGATTTTGCTTCTTCAAACCCTTCATATTTTGCTTTAGCTCTTTGAACAGCAACACTTTCTTTAGCATTTAATGTCCCAAACCAAGGAAACATCTGGTTAATACCAACCTTTGCTTGTTGTGGTCCAACTCTTGTCTCTACTGGAGATATAAAATATCCAAAAGATACTGTTGGATCTGGCAACGTTCCTACTTGAGGCACTCTTTCCAAAGCAGCATTGTATTCAGAGAACTTCGCCTTTAATCCAGGGTTATTTTCTGCACCTATTTTAAGGTAGTTATCTAATTCTGTTTGAGCTTGTGTTTTTACCGCAAACAGTAACAAAATGATCGTTATATATTTAATTATCGATTTCATAATTCAACTTGTTTTAAACGTTTAACTTTTCCTTCTTGCCACATACTGTACAAAACAGGCATTATAAACATGGTCATTACTTCTATTAACATTCCTCCAAATAAAGGAATTGCCATTGGTCCCATTATATCAGAGCCTTTCCCTTGTGAGGTAAGTACTGGTATTAATGCGATAATTGTTGTTGCAGTAGTTAATACCGCTGGTCGAACTCTTTTAGATGCGGCTAATAAGACTGTGGCTCTTACTTTATCCTTTGTGTCTGGTTTTTCTTTTTCAAACAACTGTGTTAAGTATGTTCCCATTAATACGCCATCATCTGTAGCAACTCCAAATAGAGCTATAAAGCCAACCCAAACGGCAACACTTAGATTAACAGTATGGACTTGAAATAAATCCCGGAGATTGATGCCTCCGACTGAGAAATCTAAAAACCCTGGCTGAGCATATAACCAGAGCATAATAAACCCTCCCGAAAACGCAACAATTAACCCACTAAAGATCATTGAAGTAGTAATTACAGACTTGAACTGAAAATACAAAATCAAGAAAATAATTAATAACGCAATTGGAACAACAAGCATTAGTCGTTTAGTTGCTCTTACTTGGTTTTCGTAATTACCTGTAAAGCGATAACTCACTCCTCCTGGCAGCACAAAATCTCCTGATTCTATCTTCTCTGCAAATAAAGCTTGTGCGTCTTCCACAACATCTACCTCTGCATAACCTTCCTTTTTATCGAAAATAACATAACTCACTAAAAAGGTGTCTTCACTTTTTATCACTTGCGGACCTCTTACATAATTAATATCAGCTAATTCTTCTAAAGGAATTTGGGCTCCTGAGGGAGTTGGAATTAATACATTTTTTAAATCTTCAGGGTTATCTCGGTATTCTCTGGCATAACGAACCCGAACAGGAAAACGCTCTCGTCCTTCTACAGTTGTGGTTAATGGCATCCCTCCAATAGCAGCACCTATTACGCTTTGCATATCTTCTATGGTTAAACCATAACGAGCAATTGCTTCTCTATTAATTTTTAACTCCAAATAAGGTTTGCCAACTACTCTATCTGCAAATACTGCTGAAGCTTCTACACTTGGCACTTCTTTTAATATCGCCTCAATATCATAACCTACTTTTTCAATGGTTTCTAAGTCTGGTCCAAAAACTTTAATTCCCATTGGAGCACGCATACCTGTTGCCAACATCACTAATCGAGTTTCAATAGGTTGTAATTTTGGGGCAGAGGTTAAGCCTGGAATTTTGGAATGAGCTAAAATATCTTTCCAAATATCATCAGGCGATTGAATATGTTCTCTCCATTGTCTAAAGTATTCTCCATCTTCATCTTCAAGCAATCTTTAGTAGCAATAGGTTTAAATTCATCTTCTAAGTATTTATAGGTAGAGCCATCTTTTAATATAAAAGCATTTTCATCATCTACTTTAAATCGCATTTTGTGCCCTTCTTCATTGATTTTGTATTCAGGTAAATAATTGATAATGTTTTCATACATCGAAATTGGAGCAGGATCTAAAGCTGAATTAACTCGCCCCCATTTACCTACTGTTAAATCAACTTCAGGAATAGCGTTTAAGTTTCTATCTAATTTTCGAATAACATCCACATTTTCTGAAACACCCGAGTGAGGCATGGTGGTTGGCATTAATAAGAATGAGCCTTCATTCAAAGTAGGCATAAATTCTTTTCCAATTCCAGGAAAATCTTCTGACAATTTATTCCACACTATATTGTTTTTCGCAAATTCTGGAAAAAAGCCAAATACCTTATCAACCCCTTGCCAAGCCGTTATTCCAAAAAGAACAATAAAGATTGGTGCCATCAAAAATTTCCACTTATTTTCTAAACACCAAGTTAATAATTTAGTGTAATACTTTATCATCAGCATTAATGCTCCTAAAATCAACCCAACGGTTATTAAGACAAAAATAATATTAGCAAAAAAGCTATTTTGTACACCTAAAGGCATCCATACATTTGCGATAAAATACACCACCACAAATAAGGTCATGATAACATTTATGATGTTAACATATTTTCGTTTGTCTTCTGCCCATTTGTATTCTAACAGATTGTTTACACCAAAAAGAATTAATGTAATAGACAACCAACTGCCAAATCCTATTAAAAAAGTAAGTCCTAAAATAATCAATACTCCATTCCAAACCTTACTCATTTTACCTTTATCAAATCGAATAGAAAAAATTATATGAGCAAATGTGGGGATAAACAGCAGTCCGATAAACAAAGCTGCTAGCATTGCAAATGTTTTAGTAAAGGCTAAAGGAGTAAACAATTTCCCTTCGGCTGCTTGCATCGCGAATATGGGCAAAAAACTAACAATAGTGGTAAATAAAGCTGTAACTACAGCAGATGCTACTTCGGATGCTCCTTCGTAAATAACTTCCATTAGTGCTGCACCTCTTTTACCAACATTTTTTGGTAACTCAATGTGTTGGATAATATTTTCGGTAAAAACTACTCCCACATCTATCATCACACCAATAGCAATTGCTATTCCTGATAAAGCTACAATGTTAGCATCTACACCAAATTGTCGCATCATAATAAATGTAATGAGTATTCCAAGAGGTAGTAGACTGGTAATTAATATGGATGCTCTAAGGTTTAAGACTAACACTATTACTACTAACAAAGAAATCAGCATTTCCAATGTAAGGGCTTCCTCTAATGTTCCAAGTGTTTCTTTTATTAACCCTGATCTATCATAAAATGGAATAATTGTAATTCTAGAAACGGTACCATCTGCTAAAGTTTTACTTGGCAAACCTGCTTCTATTTCTTTTATTTTTTCTTTAACTCTGTCTATAACTTGTAAAGGATTTGCTCCATATCTTGCAACAATTACACCTCCTACAGCTTCTGATCCCCCCTTATCTAATCCTCCTCTTCGGGTTGCTGGTCCAAACTGAACCTTGGCAACATCTTTAATCCTAATCGGAACATTGTCATTAGAAATGATTACACTTTCCTCTAAGTCTTTTAAACTTTCAATGTAACCCAACCCTCGAATTAAGTACTCAACCTTATTGTATTCAATAGTTCTTGCTCCAATATCTAAGTTGCTCTTTTTTACAGCCTCCATAATTTGAGCTACTGTAACATTATGAGCTTTCATCGCATTTGGATCGATATCAACTTGATATTCTTTAACAAAACCTCCAATAGTAGCAACTTCAGATACACCCTTTACAGCAGTTAACGCATAGTTTACTTGAAAATCCTGAATGGTTCTTAATTCTTGAGGATCCCAACCACCAGCAGGATTACCTGCTGTATCTCTCCCTTCTAATGTATACCAGTACACTTGCCCTAACGCTGTCGCATCTGGACCAAGTGCAGGAGAAACATCTTCGGGGAGTAATTTACTGGGTAAAGAGTTTAACTTTTCTAATACCCTTGTTCTACTCCAATAAAATTCAACATCATCTTCAAAAATGAGGTAAATGCTTGATACCCCAAAAATGGAATTACTTCGTATTGTTTTTACTCCTGGAATCCCCAATAAAGCAGTCGTTAAGGGATAGCTAATTTGATCTTCGATATCATGCGGAGAACGACCAGCCCATTCTGTATAAACAATTTGTTGGTTTTCACCAATATCAGGAATAGCATCTACAGGTACTGGATCTCTCGGTATGATAGAATTATCCCAACTAAAAGGAGCAGTAGAAATCCCCCACATTATCATCGCATCCAACAAAATCAGTGTAACGAGTTTATTTTCGAGAAAATATTTTATTACTTTATTTAACATATTAATTCATTTTGATGTTGAAAATTGCCATATACGGCATATTTACCCTTCAAATTTTGAAAGGCAAAATCAATATCAAAATAAATCAAATAAGGAAAGACTGTACAAGTACAGGAATATCTCTAATTAAAGGAGGGGGTGAATGATCGGTAAAGAAATCTACATCAGTAGCTTCAGTTTGAAATAATTCAACATAAGAAGCAATGAAAACAATTAAAAAATTATTAGAAAAATCAACTTTAAGCTGCTGCTGCGTATAATCTTCATCATTCTGAATCAATTCAAATTCATCCTGACAACAATTAGGCTTCGTCTCTTTTTCAGTAGCGCAATTGTTAGCGTTCTTTTCCATGCCGCATGAGACATCAGCACTACCT
>JAESTF010000014.1 GCA_016763795.1 Flavobacteriales bacterium | reverse complement strand
AGTGTGCGCAATTTGCTGTAGAACCAACTGCTCTAAACTCAAATTTATTTCCTGTAAAAGCAAAAGGCGAAGTTCTATTTCTATCAGTATTATCCAACATAATCTGTGGAATTTTACCAATACTTAACTTTAATTCCGTCTTATCCTCTGGGGTCATTTTTCCAGCCTTAATATTCTTCTCAATTTTATCCAACATTTCAGATAATTGAGAACCTAGAAAAACAGAAATAATAGCTGGAGGAGCTTCGTTTGCACCTAACCTATGGTCATTTCCTGCCGAAGCAATACTTGCTCTTAAAATATCTGCATTATCATGAATTGCTTTAACAGTATTTATTAAAAATGTTAAAAACTGAAGATTCGTTTTCGGATTTTTACCTGGAGCCAATAAATTTACTCCTGTATTTGTAGATAATGACCAGTTATTATGTTTACCTGATCCATTTAAACTTCCAAATGGTTTTTCATGCAACAACACTCTAAAATCATGCTTACGTGCAATTTTTTCCATTATATCCATTAATAACAAATTATGGTCATTCGCCAAATTTGTTTCTTCAAACATTGGAGCACATTCAAATTGATTTGGAGCGACTTCATTATGCCTTGTAGTTACAGGAATTCCCAGTTTTAATGCTTCAATCTCATAATCCTTCATAAATGCCTCAGCCCTTCCTGGAATAGAACCAAAACAATGATCATCTAACTGTTGTCCTTTTGCAGGATTATGACCAACCAGTGCTCTACCTGTCATCATAATATCAGGACGAGCATTATACAATGCTTTATCAATTAAAAAATACTCCTGTTCCCAACCTAGACTTGCACTTACTTTATCTACATTTTTGTCAAAGTATTGACATACATCAACTGACGCTTTATCCACTGCATGTAAAGCCTTTAATAATGGGATTTTAAAATCTAATGCCTCACCTGTATAAGCAATAAATACTGTTGGAATACACAAAGTTTTTCCCATAACAAAAGCTGGCGATGTTGGATCCCAAGCAGTATAACCTCTTGCCTCAAAAGTATTTCTGATACCTCCATTAGGAAAACTTGAAGCATCTGACTCTTGTTGAACTAAATTATCTCCATCAAATTTTTCTATTGCTCTACCACCACTAATTGGACTAAAAAATGAATCATGCTTTTCAGCTGTAGCTCCTGTTAATGGTTGAAACCAGTGCGTATAATGTGATGCCCCTTTAGTTAATGCCCAATCTTTCATAGAAGATGCCACTTGATTTGCCATACTCCTATCCAAACGCGTTCCTTTATTAATAGAACTCATAACACTATTGTACGCTTCTTTTGGAAGATACTCCTGCATTGTTTCTTGCGTAAAAACATTTGTTGCATAATAATTTGACGCTCTATCTGAAGGAAATTCAACGTGCTTTGGTTTTCTTTCTAATACATCTTCTAGTGCTTTAAATCTAAATGTTGCCATTTTTTATGTTTTTATAGGGATAATAATTAATTTTTATGCAAATGTATTTTATTTTAGGGGGTGAAATGAAATAAAACCAATTATTTTTATCAACACCCCCTAATTGCTCAATAAAAATAACATTATCAGATAAGAACGGCTATTTTTTAATAAAAAAAGCCCGTAAGAAACAAATCTTACGAGCTTTCTATAAAAAATTCTTTCTCTATTCCAATACTATCGAAATTTCTACACGCATATTTTTAGTAATCTTCTTTTTATCAATAGGAGAATCAAAACCTTCAATATTTCTATCTATCCTCTCTTTAGAGACACCTTTCGAAACCAAATACTTATATACAGATCCTACCCTTCTTCCTGCTAATTTATCCACACCCTTCTCAGATTCATCTATATATCCTGATAAAGAAACCTTTTCATCAATATTTTCTTTTAAATAAGCTACGATTTTATCTAACTTGGCTACAGAATTTTCAATAGAAAACTTACTAGCCTCAAACGTTATCTTCATTCCATCTACTTTTCCATCTGAAGAGACAGTTGCTTCACTAGATTTAGAATCTCCTCCTCCAGAAGTTCCATCTGAATTAATAATTTTAATACTTTTTGATCTCACACTTTTATCACTGCTAAAATCAGATCTCACTGTTTCCACGTTTTCCATTCCTGGAGTTACATCACAATCACATTTTTTTGATTTTTCAGCAAGTATAACAGAAACATTATCTATATAATAATAAGCATCATATTTTTGCGGTTTTGTAAAGCCTCTTGGTCTTTTCACTTTTTTAGTAACCAATTTAAGATCATCTGTGAAATTTCCAATAGTTAAATACTCCTCTCCTCCTTTTGCTTTATAAACTCCGCATATTGGAGTCCAATAGAACTGCACGTCATAAACCGTTAATTTTCGACTTTCTATATAGTTATCAAATTTTAACACATCAGAATTATTAGCAGTCATTGCCTTACTCGTTAACGCTACCCCTAAATGATTGGTAGCATATTTTGATAAATCTGCTAAACTTACATGATACTTTATACAATACTCTCTTCCTGCTTCTAATTTTTCGGTAAGCTGAACCTGTAAATAGCTTCTCGGAACTTTATTTTTATAACTATACGCCATAATTCCTGCATAACCAGTTCCTTCCATCGGCTTTTCTTCACCATATGCGTTTTCAGGAATTGAAATGTAGTAATTTTTTGTTTTAGGAACATATAAATCTGCCTGCACTAACGTTGGCGAAGTCCAAGGTATAGCGACATTAATTTCGCCTACATCTTTTATTTTTTTTTCAACCTTCTCAAAAGTTGGATTTGGAACTAAATTAGTTTGAGCAGAACAAACTGTCGCCACTAAAAAAAATGAACTCAACAATAAATTTTTCATGTTATTAATTTTGAAGCGAATTTATCAAATTTTATACCGAAAAGAAAAAAAAAGATTTAATATTAATTTTTAAACAAAAAAAGGCCGCCCGAAGGCGACCCTTTTCTTAGTTGATGCTCTTACCATAAAAATTGACTTCAAACAAGTCTTCTAAGAGTATTCGTTTGCCATTATAAAATGGCGTTATCCATGCATCTTTTTGTCCTGATTTAATTATTTTTTGACGCAAATCTTCAGCTGTAATTAATGTATTAAATGAACCTTGCGTAAAACGGGTTACACCATCCGGATAATCTAATACCAACGGATTACCATGTTGCTTTAAATGATTCCATTTATAATTTTTAGGAAAACGATAAGCTGCAATCTGTACTTTAAACTCCAACCCTTCGGCACAAGAACTCCCCCCTAAGGCAATTAGCTTTGCATAAACAGTTTTATTATTTAAATCTTTACCAACAAACCAAGAGAAATCTTTCACATCACTTTCACAAGGGTTATTAGAAGGTTCCACCACTTTCTTTGGAGGAATCCCTAGTTCTTCTCTTTGTTTCTCTGGAATATCAGCTACTTTTTTTCGTTGCCCGAAAACAAATACAGTTACAAAAGCATCTTTCTGATCCACTTCTTTTTCTGATAACATTAGTTTAAAATCTTCTGCTTCTTTAAGTGTTTTAAATGGTCCAAAAGTATAGCGCGTTTTCCCATCAGGATATTTTTTAGCTGTTATTTTCCCATACTTTTCTAAATATTGTAACTGAAACTCCTCACCTTCTGCAACCGATCCAACCTCTACTTTAAATGTTAACCCAGTAATAGCTTTACCAGCTGCATCAACTAATGCCTCGTCCTTAAGATCAATATCCTTCACCTCTTCTAAATTAATAGCATTATTATCTGCAACAACAGTCGTTGTATCAGAATTTGTTAATTTAGTATGTATATCTTCCTCCTCTGAAAAATCTGTTTTAGTATATTCCTTAGCATAAAATTGTTGAAAAGATTTTTCTGTACCATTATCATCTACTTTAACCTCTAATTTCTCACACTCTCCATCAGCTGCAATCAACTTTTCCTTGACAATTTCAGACTCCAGCAATGTTTTAAAAGGCCCTACAATCCTTTTGTTGTACCATCAGGATAGCTAATTGTATTAATTTTAGCCAATACCTCTGGACTTACATTATTAGTATCAACACAATCTGCATCTAAAAAATATTGTACTCCTGCTATTTTTTCATCTCCTTTTTCATTCAAAATTTTATCATGAATCATCTCCTCATATCCTTTTTTTGTATTCTCTTTCCTATACTTATCTATTTGGTTGTCAATTTTACCCTGCAGAGGATCCAAATCATCAGAGATTCCAACTATATTTTCTTTAGAGTATAAATT
>JAESTF010000103.1 GCA_016763795.1 Flavobacteriales bacterium | reverse complement strand
TGTAGAATCAATGCGAAAATACAAATTATAAGCTTGGTTTGTCCAGTCTTTTGGATTATCGGTGATGTCGGATACAAATAAGCACTTAGGGTAAACTTTTAATGGAAGAATAGCGACAACCTTACGCTTCCCTTTTGGATATCCTCGAAGATTTGTAAATCGATTTTTTAATTGCTTATTATATTGGCTTGCTGAACCAGAAAAAATGTCGTCTAAAACATTAAATCCATTCCCTGTAAATAAGATTCCTATTAATAAAAAAATACTGAAAGACATTTTTACTTTCTTAGAAAACTCAAATCGCAACTTGTTTTCATAATAATATACCAAACGGTTAGGTTAACAAACCAGGTTATGATAAAAAAGAAATAAGCAACATTTAGGGTTCGGTGCTGCCCTAAAATTCCAGTTGCCCAATAAGGAGGAAAAACACAAATAAATATTATTGCAAATAATATTAAAAGCGAAAACCATCGATTCATATAAAATGAATTTTGAAAAAGACTGTTTTCATCCCTCATCTTTTTATTAATTTGAAAATAGATAAATGATGCTAAAACTAAAGGAATAGAGACTATCCAAAGGAAAGAAAATCGACCAACCTGCATAACAGAATATAAAAAAGAATGCGAAAAATTATGAGCATCAGGATAAGCTTCTCCTCTTAATCCATTTCCTGGAGAAAGAATAACAATGGCCGCAAATAAAACAGAAAACAAAAACTGAATAATAATTATCTTTTTTCCTTGTAACTCTTTCTTATAAAAAATATAGCTAAGAATGACTAAGAAAAAAACCACCAATAACGTTAGTACTTCATTAAACCCGCAGACAAAAAAGAGTAAAGTAATTAAAAAAAGAGCATAAACTCTTTTCTTATTTTCTCTAATAACTTTAATTAATAACGCAACATAAAACAAAAACACAATTAATCCTAAAGTATAAATTACAGAGCCGGTATACCAATAAATTCCTTCCGAAATAATCGGCATATTCTGGAGAAAAAGCAAACTTAATAGAAGAGAGATTAGAAGCTTATTTTGTTTTGTTTTTGTATGAAAAATTTGGCTAACGAAAATAAAATTTGCGAACACAAACAAAATAATCATCAATAAAGGAATTATTTTATATCCAAAGAAACTACCAAATACAATTGGGTTTAAATAGATAAAAACATTAGAAACATACCTTCCGTTCCAATACAAATAAGTTTGCTTAATTAAATACCAAAACTCATTAGTTTGAGATTGAAATGAAAACCCAAAATCATCTGAACTTGGGTTCGCAAAAAAACACAAATAGCAATATGGAAAAATTGCTAAAAAGAGAAAAAATAAGAATATATACTGTTTTTTCATTACGATAAAAATACAAAGCATTATCGTTATCCTGAATTTATTTCGAGATCCATAATAATAATTTTTGTGTGCAAATAGATTCTCAAACAAATTGAAAATGAGAAACAAGGATAGAAAGTATGTTTTTTCAATAAAAAAAACACAACCTACTGATTATTAATTAGTTAAGAATTGTTCGTCAAATTAACTTTCTCCCTACTTTGATCACATCCACACCCTAGGAAGCTTAAACTTGATTAAATCGCTTTAAAATGGTTTTTTGCGTAAAAGCACCTTAACATTAACCAAAATTCCCAGTCAAACTGAGAATGATGTTTTAATTTAAAAATGTTTCACGTGGAACAAAGGGGTATTCCGGAAATCATCAAAGAATTATCTCCCATGAAAAACCATTAACACAGAAACATCAGATGGAGAAATTCCACTAATTCGAGACGCCTGACCAATTGTTGCTGGCTTAATTTTAGAAAGTTTATCTACTGCTTCAGCAGATAAAGAACTTAATTCTGAATAATCAATATCTTTATAAATCTTAATATCTTCTAATCGCATTAATTTGTCGGCTACTTCTTTTTCTCTTCGAATATAACCCTCATACTTCATTAAGATTTCTGCATTCTCAATTTCTATTTCGCTGAACTCAACTAAAGATTCTGCTAGCTTATTATTATTTTCTTTCAATCCTAAAACAGTAATATTTGGGCGAGTAATAACTGATGCCGCTTTAACTTTTTGCTTTAAAGGTGAAGATTTTTGAGTCTCTAAATAAGTATTTACCTCCTCTGGAACCAAGCTTGTTTTAGCAAAACTATTAATGATTTGTTGAATATTTTTTGTTTTTTCCTCAACAGATTTTAAACGATTATCATCTGCTAAACCAAGGTTATGTGATAATTTAGTCAATCGAATATCGGCATTATCTTGCCTCAACAATATTCTATACTCAGCACGAGAGGTAAACATTCTATATGGCTCAGAAGTTCCCTTAGTAATTAAATCGTCTATTAAAACACCGATATAAGCTTCATCTCTTTTAAGTACAAAAGGTGCTGCATTATTGTTTTTTAAATGAGCATTTATACCCGCCATTAACCCTTGACCTGCTGCTTCTTCATACCCAGTTGTTCCGTTTATTTGACCAGCAAAATACAGGTTAGAAATAACCTTTGTTTCAAGGGTGTTGTTTAGTTGAGTTGGTTGAAAAAAATCATATTCAATAGCATAACCAGGCCTAAACATTTTAGCATTCTCAAACCCAGGAATTAATTGCATTGCTTTTCTCTGAACATCTTCTGGAAGTGATGTAGAAAATCCGTTTAAGTAAACTTCACAAGTATTCCAACCCTCTGGCTCTACAAATAATTGATGTCTTTCTCGTTCTGAAAAACGCACAATTTTGTCTTCTATAGAAGGGCAGTATCTTGGTCCAAGCCCTTTAATTCTACCAGCAAACATTGGTGATTTTTCGAACCCTGTTTGCAAAATATCATGCACATTTTGATTCGTATATCCAATATAACAACTTCTTTGTTTCGTTAATTTGTGTTCTGCTTTATAAGAGAATGTTCCTGGCTTTTCATCTCCAGGCTGTTCTTCTAATTTCGTATAGTCAATTGATCTTCCATCAACTCGTGGTGGTGTTCCCGTCTTCATTCTTCCAGATTCAAAACCTAAAGAAATTAATTGTTCTGTTATTCCAACAGAAGATCTTGCTCCAGCTCTTCCTCCTCCAAATGATTTCTCTCCAATATGAATTAAGCCATTTAAAAATGTTCCATTTGTTAGTATTACAGACTTGGATTTAAACTCAACTCCAATTTGAGTTTTAACACCAATACATTTTCCATTTTCAATCAACAACTCGGTCATCATGTCTTGCCAGAAATCTAAATTCTCAGTCCTCTCTAACATTAAACGCCATTCTTTTGAGAATAACATTCTATCGTTTTGAGTTCTAGGGCTCCACATTGCAGGCCCTTTAGAGCGATTTAACATCTTAAACTGAATAGCACTTTTGTCACTTACAACTCCTGAATAACCTCCTAGGGCATCAATCTCTCTTACTATTTGTCCTTTAGCTACACCTCCCATTGCTGGGTTGCACGACATTTGTGCAATCGTATCCATATTCATTGTAACTAACAATGTTTTAGAACCTAAATTGGCAGCAGCAGCAGCAGCCTCACAACCAGCGTGACCTCCACCAACAACTATTATATCATAATTATTATTCATAAAAAGTAAATTGTTTCACGTGGAACAAGTTTATTCTGACAGCAAAGATAAATAAAAATCCTCCTTAGTGCGCATAACTTCTTTATCAGAATCATTCTTATCATCATAACCTACAAGGTGTAGAATACCATGAATAATCACCCGATTAAGTTCATTCTGAAAGGTTGTTTTAAAGGTAGTTGCGTTTTCTTTTACACGATCAACACTTATAAAAATATCTGTATTTATAACATCCTCAATACAGTAGTTAAAAGTAATAATATCTGTAAATGTATCGTGTCCCAAATGCTCTAAATTTATTTTATGAAGATACACATCTGAACAAAAAATGTAGGTCACTTCCCCCATCACTTTCCCTTCTTTAGAAATTACATTCTGAATCCAGTTTTGGACTTTATTTTGATCTTCTAAGTCAAAAGAAATGTCTTCTGAAAGAAAATAAATAGTATTTTGAAAACACATTAATTAACTGAAATAGAGAATCTTAACCTAACTGTAGTGCCATTTTCTTCAAAACCAACATGATCAGCAAGTGTCTTCATTAAAAAGATCCCTCTACCACTCAGTTTTTCAATATTCTCAGGTAAGGTTGGATCTGGAACATCATTGTGATCAAACCCTCTACCCTCATCTTTAATCGTAAACTCAACATCATTTGTTGTCGTTTCCATATTCAAGTTGACTTTTTTATTGGGGTCTAATTTGTTTCCGTGAGTAATTGCATTATTTACCGCCTCGGTAAGGGCAATTAGAATGTTTCCATAATGGTCTTCTCCAAACTTATATTGTTCGCAAACATCATCTATAAAAGTTTCTATTTCTAAAAGACTTTCGAGTTTTGAAGAAAGTTCGATTTGTTGAATAATTCCGCCTTGAATCATTGGTTAATGTTTTGAAAATATTGTGTTACTTTTTTCTTATAAAATGTATTGAGGTTAGGAGGTGTTGTCTTAATTAAATCAACCTCTTGCTCTTTTTGTTTGTTATACTCAAAAAAGAGTTCAGGGTTACCTTTTGTCTGTGTATTACCCTCTTTAGACTCTCGTTTATCATCCCACTCTCTTTCTCTATCTGCTTTTTCTGACTCTAACAATCTTGTTAAAATTTCCTTTTGCCTATTGATTGTTCGCTGAGTTATTCGTTTATTTACGATATCCGTTTCATTTTGCTCCATCAATTTAGAAAGCCCATTTATTCCTGCACCATTTTTCCCATTCTTTAATTTATTAAGTTCTTGTCGAATTTTTGCTTGTTGTGCAGCCATTTTCGCTAAAGATTCACTCATTCCCTTTCCTCCAGGCATCCCCGCACCTTCTCCTTCTCCAGGTTTCTTTCCTGGCTTTTTACCTCCGGGTTTATCTCCTTTTTCCATAGCCTTTTTCATAGCCTCTAATTGTTTTTGAAGTTGTTGTTGCATTTTCTTAATAGAACCCATTCCTGGTTTCGGCTTTCCTTTCCCTCCTGGTTTATCACAACTTCCTTCTCCTGGTTTTTGTTGAGCTTGTTTTTGCATTTGCTGCAAAGCCTCATCAAACAAAAGTGCCAAATTATTAATGGAAGTCATAATATATTGTTGCCTTGCCGCAGCCATAGGGATTTGGCGATCAGCCATAAAATTGATGGTCTTTTCCATGTTATTGTTAATCGAACTGATCTCTTTGTTAATTGTTGACTCCAGTTGAACAACTCTTTTACTTAATGCAAAAAGAGAATCTTCTATCATCTTTGCATCATCCTTCAGCTTTTTTTGTTGTTGTGTAACTTTAACGTATTCAGGACTCTTTCTGTCCATTTTTTTATATTTCTCCATCAAGTCTTCTTGTTCAAACGACAAGTGTAACAGATTGTCCAAAAGCTGCCTTAACGCATCCATGTCTTCTCCGGAGTTTTGTGCTTCCTGTTGCATAGATGCCATTTTTTGAGCCATTTCACTCATCTTCTGGGCCGCATCTTTTTGAGATTGAGAAGACTTCTTGTTCTTTTTACTCTCTAATTGCTCAGAACTGTTTTTCATATCTTCAGAAATCTCTTCTTGTTCTTTTTTAGTATCTTCCATTCCGTTTGGATTTTCCAACTCTTTATCCATTTTCTCCAACTCATTTAACTCTTCCTTAACCTCATCAAATTCTTTATTTAGTTCTTCTTGTTTTTCCTTTAACACATCATTACTCTCTTTTTTGTCCTTAGTATCTTTCGATAATTTACTTTGTTTTTCAGACAATTCTTCAAGCTTGGACTTTACATCTTCTAACTTTTGTTCAAACTCCATTTGTTTAAACAGTTCTAAAGATCGATCTAGTTCTTTTTCTAAATCTTTATTGCTCATCTCCATTTTTTCTAGCTCATTATCTAGCATATTCTTATCCAACTTCTCCATCATTTCTTGTAGTTTTTCCATCATTTCTTTCATCTCATCTGTCATCAATTCATCAAACAATTTTTGAAGTTGTTCTTGTTTCTGGAGCATTTCTTCGCTAAACTGCTTATATTCATTTTGCTGATTGTTATTCTTTTCATTCTCTTTTTGAATCTCGCCAACCTTTTTCTCCAACTCTTTTTGCTTCTTCAACAACTCTTTCATTTTCTCCTTCTCTTCCCAGCCTACTTTTTTCTTTTCTGAAAGTTTCTTTTTCAATTTTTCTAAGTCTTTTTGAATTTGCTTCGCATCAGAAATGCTTTCGCTCAAGTTCTTCTTGATGTCTTTGTTCGATTTTGAAGCATCCGTATTTCGCTCTTTAATCGTTCTCGATTTAAACGTTTTTAAACTCGTTTTTGCAGCTTTCCTTCCATTTACCCCATCATTATCCCAAACCTCAAAATAATACTCTATTTCATCACCAGGAAGGATATTTAACTCTTCTAAATTCCAAAAATGAAAAAACTCATCTATCGTAACGGAAGAGTTATAAGGAATCTTAATTGATTTTAATTTATTCCGCCTAAGAAGAGAATCTATTTCATTTGAAATTCTATAGTTAAAACTCAATGCAGAAAACCCATAATCATCAGAAATTTCTCCTCTAAAATAAAATCGGTTATCATCTATTGAATCTCTTTTTTCGTTCACACTTATTGATGGAAACTTATCTGGAATAACCTGTAATGAATATTGAATGGTATCTCCAAACTCAACAAAACTATTAGAAGGGATAATTGAATACCCTGTGTTTTGTTTGGCTCTTTTTTTATAAGAAAACTGATTGCCTGAGCTTTTTAATTGCTTAGAACTTCCCGCCATCACAAAATAAATATAGTCTGCATCTTCTGCCTGAATATTCCATCTAATTTGAGTTCCTTCTGGAAGAATTAAATCTCCTATATTTTGTAAGGTTTCTTTTGATTTGTTTAAATATTTAGGATATTCAAGACTAACCGAAAAATTTGTTAAAATAGGGTTTGGAATAACTACTAACTCATATTCTTCAGAAGAAAAACCAGAAGCATATAATGTAAAGTCTTTATTTTCTTGAACATTTTTAAAGGTATAAGAATAAGTCCTTTTATCTGTTTTACTCAATGGGTATTTGTTTCCTGCTTGCTCTAAATAAATTTTATCTGGCAACTGATTCCCAGAAACGAGCACCTCTAAATTAAAATCTTTGTTTTTTAAAACTGATAACTTATTATTGATTTCCATTTTAAATGGAGCAATTGGAGCAATATAAACACTGTGGTTCATTAATCTTTCAGTTCCAACAGTGAAAATCTTTGGCGAAACAATAGAAATTCCAACCAACAACAACAAAGGAATAAATAAATACTTTAAATGTTTTTTGTTTTCATTAAAATCAACAGCACCTACAAAAGGAACAGGCTTTAATTCTAGTGATTTTTGATCGATACTCGCTAGCAATAAATTATTACTATTAAGTGCTGCTTTGTGCTCTAACTGTAACACATTAATTAACTTATCTTTTACTTCATCAAAATGGTTTCCAATAATCTCTGCAGCTTGATTGTGGTTAATTACCTTCCCAAACTTATAGAGTTTTGAGAGCGGAATAATCACAAAGTTGACTAATAAATAAGTTGTAATTACGATAAAAGAATAAAACAAAATAGTTCTTCCAGTAGTATTAAATTGTCCGAAATACTCTACAGATGTAAAAACAATAAAAGCAGCTAACAGTATTCCAACACTACAAATTCCACCCTTTAACAGCCTATTCTTATAGTACTTACGAATAAAAGCATCTAGCTTACTAATTAATATTTGATAGTTGTTACTCATTGGTTTCTTAAACGCAGAAAGCCCTTAAAACTTGCACTACGAACCTATAAAATTCGGTTTTTTTTATGAGAAATTAAATATGTTTAATTTATAGATTCTTGTAAGGCTAAGTTTCCACAAGAACAAACAACTAATTATTACTGTTTAACTCTTGTAATTTGGCATATTTTAGGGCCGTTTCTTTAGCAGTGTTTTTACAAATAACATATCCGTATCGCCCATCTAAAATACCTAACTTTAAAATGTAGTTCCTAAAAAACTTAAACCACGATTTATAAATAATTTTAAACCCATTACTTTTTTTGCCTTTTTTAAACGCAGCGTCAGCACTTATTTCAGCAAAATAATTAAGTTGTTTTGTATGTTCCTCTATTGTATAGTAGGAATAGTGTAAAATATCTAACCTAATATGTTTTATTTTTGTATTGTTTTGCATTATTACTTTATCGTGTGGGTTTTCTCCACCCCAACTTCCTTTAGAGCTGTCCCACAAACGTAATTTTTTATCTGGATACCAACCACAATGCTTTATCCATTGTCCACAATAATTAGTTAATCGATTAAAACTATAGCCGTCTCCTTCCCAATTCTTTTTAATCTGATTTATTGCTTTTTGAAGCTCTTCTGTTAAAACTTCATCTGCATCTAAAGAAAGTACATATTGATATTTTGCTTGAGTAATTGCCCAATTCTTTTGTTCAATGTGTCCATCAAATTTATGCTCAACAAAACGCACTTTTTTTTCTATACAAATTTGTTGGGTTTTGTCGATAGAAAAAGAGTCCACCACCACTACATCATCAGCAACATCAATTACAGACTCTAAACATCGAGCGATGTTTTTTTCTTCATTAAAAGTAATTATAACAACTGATAATTGAATTTGCATAACACAAAGATGCGAAAAATATGATGGATTTATTTTGTTTAACCCTTCAACAGGCTCAGGGTGACAAAATATTAAGCCTTTTTTAAGGTAAACGAAAATGTAGAACCAACATCTACTGTACTTCTTACATTAATGGTTTGACTGTGTGCCTCAATAATATGTTTAACTATTGAAAGGCCAAGGCCTGTTCCGCCACTTTCTCTTGCTCTACTTTTATCTATTCTGTAAAAACGCTCAAATAACCGAGGTAAATGTTCTGCTGCAATTCCTCGTCCATTATCAGCAACTTCAACCAAAATATTCTCGTGCATATCAAAAAACCTAATTAAGGTTTCACCATTTTCTTTACCGTATTTAATCGAGTTAACAATAAGGTTAACTAGCACTTGATTAATTCCATTGGCATCAATATTAACCCAAATCGGTTTTGAAGGCATCTCTAGAAAAGAAATGGAAATGTTATTATTATTAGCTTTCAGCTCCAACGAACTAATAACTTCCGTTATTAATTTTACTAAATCAACTTTTTCAATGTCCATCTCAATCACCCCTGACTCTAATTTAGAAATGTCATCTAAATCTTCAATTAAAGAGATCATCCGTTCTACACTTTTACTTGCTTTCTCTAAATAATTCACATTGATATTTGGGTCTTCTAAACCGCCTTCTAGCAATGTTAACAAATATCCTTGTATATTAAAAATAGGGGTTTTCAATTCATGAGAAAGGTTTCCAACAAACTCTCTTCGATAATTTTCTAATCCTTTTAACCGGTCTATTTCCTCTTTGTTTAATTTATCCCAATCCTCAACTTCTGTTTGTATTTGAGTTAAGTTAAACTCTTTAGAAGAGTCTACTTTTTTTAATTTTAGGTTGTGAATAGTTCGATAAATAACTTTAATTTTTTTATAAATGAACCGTTCTACTGCTATTCTAAAAGCAACATAAGAAGCAATAAAAGAAGCTGGGAAAATAGCCAAAATAACAATAGATGGGCTTGCATTTAATTCTTCTAATACAAAAACAAGTAGCGTTACAACAACTGCTACTAAAAAAGAAATTCTAAGGGCTATTCCGTTAGGGGTTAGGTCTTTCATTGGGACAAATGTAGGGTTTCTTATTAAAGAATAGATTCCCAGTCAAGCTGAGAATGACATTTTTAATTATGATTGAAATTTATAACCTACTCCTTTAATGGTTTTAATATAGTGATCTCCTAATTTTTCTCGGAGTTTTCTAATATGAACATCAATCGTTCTATCACCAACAACAACTTCGCCTCCCCAGACTCTTTCTAATATTACATCACGTGTAAACACCTTGCCTGGTTTAGAAATAAGTAGTGCTAACAATTCAAATTCTTTTTTAGGAAAAGACATTTCTTCACCTTCTTTATAAACCAAATACTTTTCTCTATCTATTTTAATGCTTGCCTCTGTTTCAGATAACCCAAGCTCTTTTTCGTTGGTTTTCCTTCTTAGAATAGCTTTAACTCTACTCACCAATAACCTTGGTTTTATTGGTTTTGTTATGTAGTCGTCTGCCCCAGCATCGAAACCGGCCACTTGCGAATAATCTTCTCCTCTGGCACTTAAAAAAGCGATTAATGTGTCTTTTAAGCCTTCTGTTTCTCTTATTTCGTAGCAGGTTTCAATACCATCCATTTCTGGCATCATTACATCTAAAATAATTAAGTCTGGTTTGATTTTTTTAGCAATTTCAATGGCTTTTTTACCACTCGAGGCAGTAGAAACATCAAATCCTTCTTTTGTTAAATTGTAACCCAAAAACTCAATGATATCAGGTTCATCATCAACTAATAATATTTTTTGGCTCCTCATTAGTGTAGTAATTTTATACTAAAGTAACACTATTCTTTTTATTGATTCTGTTTCTAGTCACTAAATCAATGATCACCTGTAATTCCTTCTGTAACGTTTATGGTATGATCACCCACCTTTTCTAAAGAATTAAACAAATCGGCATAAATTGCGGCACTCTGGAAATTATAATCACCTTTTTCTACACTAATAAAATGTTCTTCTCTAATGGCTTTTCGATAAGTGTTAAGGCCAGATTCTAGCTCTTTTGCTTTTTTTATGGTT
>JAESTF010000373.1 GCA_016763795.1 Flavobacteriales bacterium | reverse complement strand
TCACTTCCAAGGCGATAAAAACTGCAAGGTTATTCATGTTCCTGAATCACCGAACATCCTCGACCCAATTGTGTTCACTATCCCACTGCAATTGCTCTCGTATCACGTTGCTGTAGTCAAAGGCACTGATGTTGACCAGCCGCGCAACTTGGCAAAGTCAGTGACTGTGGAATAAATCCTTCCTGTATTCCCGCAAACTCACACTGCCCTAGGCGAAGCAATGCCGACCCTCGAAAACAGGATCTGCAGATTTATTTTTAAGTCACTTTTAGTTACAAGAGCAGCCGTTCAAGTTTTGACGTTAAGACACTTTCGCCCCCTAACTCAATCAGAGATACCGATCTGCAAGCTCTATCCAGATCGGTATCACGAAAAATGCAGCAAGAGTTTGCACGGTAATTGTATTTGCCATGAGACTCTCGTTACCGCCTAGTTGTCTAGCCAGAATATAAGCTGAGGGTGGCGCAGGAAGCGCGGTTAGCAGTAACAGAGGAAAAGAGGGGGGAAAGAGAACACACACAGCACATTTCGCAGCACCTTTGAAAAATGGAAAATCTGTACTATGCTGACAGTAAGACCTCGGCCCTCTCGCCATTCGTTAAAAGGATTTGACGATGCCACGCCCCAGAAAAGAACTCGTCTGCCTTGAAGACACCCCTTACTATCATGTCGTTTCCCGCTGTGTGAGACGAACATTTCTCTGTGGCATTGATACCACCAGCGGCAAAAACTATGAGCATCGCAGACAATGGATAGTCAACAGAATGCGCCTTATTGCCTCACTATTTGCTGTCGAAATCTATTCTTATGCAGTCATGTCTAACCATTTTCATATTGTTTTAAAGCTCTGTCCTGAACAAACTGAACAATGGACACCAACTGAAGTCCTTGAACGTTGGACATCGCTCTATAAGGGCCCGCTCCTACTGCAGAGATTCATTGCCGGCGTTGCACTTCAGCCACCAGAATTGGAGACAGTGAACAGTTGCATAAAAATTTATCGGAAGCGACTAGGCGATTTAAGCTGGTTCATGAAGTGTTTAAATGAGCCCATTGCCCGCAAAGCCAATAAAGAAGACCAATGCACTGGGCACTTCTGGGAAGCGAGATTCAAATCTCAGGCTCTACGCTCTGATAAAGCCTTGCTGTCTTGCATGACCTATGTGGACCTGAATCCAATCAGAGCAACTATTGCCAACACGCCAGAAGAATCAGACTACACCAGTATTCAGGAGCGCATAGCACCGTGCTTTGATCTAGCAACAGCCATACAGGAACAAACCGAGCCACAATCCTTGATGCACTTCAATCTGCCATTAAAAGCCCTTGCACCTTTCAAAGAAACAGGCAGCGATGAAGACTCTACAGGCATTCCCTTTTCCTTCAAAGACTACCTTCAGCTGGTTGACTATACTGGCAGAATGATTAGAGGCGATAAACGCGGGTTCATACCTGGTCACTTACCACCAATATTGAAAAGAATACAATTTGACCCGAAGCAATGGGTGGAAAGCGCAACACAATTCGAGAAACATTTTTACCAGCGCTTTGGAAGAACGACGCTTATCCGCAACGCATCGTAAATACTCTTAAGAAATCCAATGCAAACTGAAGGCATAACGCAGCTTCTTGTCGAGCTGTGAATTTAATTCATGATGTTGCATAAAATCCGAGTATTTCGATCGAAAGAATAGTAGCACTCACCTTTCCACAGTAACGAGAATCCAAAGATAGTATTTTTAATCGCCACTTTTTACTGTGTGTGTCCATGTTCATTTTATCCATGTTCATTTTATAGAAAGAAGAGTAGCGCTCACCTTTCCACGGTAACGAAAATCCAAAGATAATATTTTTAATCACCACTTTTTACTGTGTGTGTCTATGCTTACTCTTTACTACTCTTTACTGTGTGTGTGTCCATGTTCATTCCTGTTCATTTCTCTCTAATGCCTCGTCGCCCTCGGGATTTTTTGCCAAATGTACCGGTCCACTTAATCCAGCGCGGCAATGATAGAAAGGTTTGCTTCCTTACCGACCGAGACTACACAGTCTATCTCAACAAATTACGCGAGTGCAGCAATTTGCATGGCGTAGCTATACACAGTTTCGTTCTTATGACTAACCATGTCCATCTGTTATGCACTCCAGAACGCCCACAAAGCATTAGCCTGATGATGCAGGGGCTAGGCCGATACTATGTGCGATACATTAATAGCACATATAAGCGCACTGGAACGCTATGGGAAGGTAGGTTTAAGGCTTCATTATTGAGCACTGAGCGATACTTCCTAACAGTGAGTCGATACATCGAACTCAACCCTATTCGAGCAGGCATGGTTAAGCATCCGGCTGAGTATCCTTGGTCTAGCTATAGACATAATGCATCAGGAAAGAGGATTAAACTCATCACACCCCACCCGGTCTATCTATCACTGGGACGCAGCAAACAGGAGCGCCGAGCTAGATATCAAGCACTATTTGACCAACTCATACCCAGCTACACCTTGGAAGAAATAAGAACTGCCACTAACAAAGCCTGGGTACTGGGCGACGGTAAATTCAAGCAACAAATCGAACAGCAACTAGGCTATGCATTACCTCCTTTCCAAAGAGGCGGTGACAGAAAATCCTCAAACTTCCGCCGCATCAGCAAGAAGCAGAAAATCAAAGTTCTCTGACCCCTTTGATTCCAAAGACAATATTTTTAAGTGCCGCCTTTTACTGTGTGTGTCTATGCTTACTATCTACTACTATCTACGATTATTCGTATTCTACTAAGCACTCTGAGATTTCCAAAACCAGCTTTTCAGAGAGCTTATCAATTGCAATCACCATAAACCCGCCCCAATTATCCCAGCCTATTTCTACACTAGCCTCTTCAACCGAATAGGATTGATATTTACTGTCGAGACCCAGGGTCAAATCACTAGATGCCACCATAGTATATTTTGAGACAAGAAAATCCCTCAAATCCAAATAGCTACTCGCAGGACACTTATCTATGCCAGCCACTAGCCTTCCACTGGCATCTTTATAAACAGTACAATTCATAACTCAGTTCCGTTACCTTCCGAAAAATATATTCACCAACTCTTGAAGAGAGGTATTAGGTCTTGTTGAACTTACTATTATGTCGTCCCAACTCTTACCCTGTCTCCGTAGAAATTGCCATGTTGGCCCCCATTTATCATTATATAACCTAAGATTTCTATCAAAAGCATTTTGCTGAGTTCGAGCATCCGTTGCATTCTTAAAAAGCCGCCCTAATGCCCTTCTTTTCTGATTCAAAACTTTAGCGATTTCTTCAGAAGATTTACCATTTTTTTGCATAGTGCTTGCTAACTGCTTCAGTCCTCTAACTCTTTTAGCGTATTCAACTCTAATGATAACTGTTTTACCAGCTCTGACAGTTGTCTTTCCCAAATTGGAAATCGAGCGAGAGAATCGCAATGCTGAAGAACCAACAGCCCTCACCGAGGTGGTAATCAGTCTTGCCGTAACGTTCAACGCCTGGGTTACAGAATTGAGGCTAATCTCACCACTTGGATCAATATTGAGCGCTGGATCGATATTCGCGTAGAGATATTTGTGTAATGTAACTGGGTCGCTATCAAACCCTATGAATCCATCCATCTGCGTAAACCGACCAATCCCCTGATCATAATACCGAGCCCGCAGATAGTAATTCCCTAACGCCCCATCAAACTGCTCTCCCGCAAACAAGTAATCATTCTCAGTCGCCCCAGTAGAGCCAGTAAGCTCCCCAAATGCCTCATAATCATACTCATCCGTAAACAGCCCAGTCACATCACTCAAGCTTCGTGTACTGCCCAAGCCATCATAGTGATAAAAGAACACATTACCACCCGGAAACGCCTGACTAATCAAGTCATCACCAAAACTGTAGCCCTTCACGAAGCTACCATCTGTGACCTCCGCCACAACCTGACCATAGTCCCGATTGCTGTCGGTGATAAACACCGTGCTTGAACCACCGCTGCTACGCTCGCTGCGCAGCCCATTGACGTCGTAGTCAAAGGTAGTCGCAGTGCCACTCGTGGTACTACTGACCAGCTTGTTCCTCAGATCATAGACGTTGCTGGTGGTCGCCCCACTGACGGTCTTACTAAGAGTATTGCCATTGGCATCGTAGCTGTAGCTGTCGTTAATGCCATTGATAACCGAGCTGATACGGTTGCCCACCGCATCATAACCATACGACGAATTGTGATTCCCATGCACG
>JAESTF010000102.1 GCA_016763795.1 Flavobacteriales bacterium | reverse complement strand
CATAAACATTACTTTTAGTGAACGTAAAATTCGATGAAAAAGAAAGCTTATTCAAGCGATGTTAATAAGATATGAAAACTAAACCATTATACTTAATTTACCTGCAAACGATACTGTTTTCAATATTTCTTTTAATTACCTCCTATTTTAACAGGTTTGCCATCGATGATTTTCACTTTATAGGCGAATTACAAACAACATCCTTTACTAACATATACAAACACCTATACTTTGATTGGCATGGAAGATGGGCTTCTAATTTTTTATTAATAGGCTTCTTAAAGTTTAATACATTCCCCTTCTTTTTAGCGCTTTACAATATTTTTTCGATAAGCTTACTTTATTTAGGAATTGTAAGATTATTTAACTCGCTTAACCACTTTTACCAACTAAATTTTAATAAAAAAACAATATTACTCTACGGTATTATCGCTATTTCAGTATTGTTTTTTTGTACTATTAATGCAAGTGATGTTTGGATGTGGTACACCTCATCTATTGTTTATTTATGGAGCACTATTGCCTTATTTTGGGGAACTACCATTTTCTTTAAGCATAAAAAGACTTTTATTGATTTTGCAATTCTAATTATAAGTGCTATTTATATTGGTGGTTCTAATGAACCACTAACTATTTTTATCATTATTTCATTATTGATTTTACTTTTAAAAAAGAGAAAAAAAACAATTTCTGTTATTAGTTTATTCTTTACTCTTTCTGCATTTTTAATAAACTATTTAAGTCCTGGCACATTACATAGAGATGAAATAACTCCAAGCTTAAGTTTTATTGATTTAATGCTTTACACAGGATATGGATCAATTAAGTTCTTGCTTTTCTCAATTTATAAAACTTTTATCCCCGCACTATTTATAGCTGTAAATTTCTATTTGCTTGGACAAAAATTAGGTAAGCCTATTTTTCAAAATTTTAAACCTTTACCCGAATTAATTAAAAGCTTAATTATTATAGGAGTTACAATATTTCTGAATCAAATCATTGTTATTTATGCTTTAGGTGGTTTAGCTCCTGATAGATCAAGCATTACTTCATCTATTATCATTGCTATTATTCTAATTCGTTATCTATTTTTATTAGGAAATTACCATCAAAAAAATATACTCAGATAAAGTATCTATTAATAATAAATATTATTACTCTAATTGGTTTTAACCTCTACTATACAGATATACACTACAATTATGCAAAGTCAGTTGATAAACGAATTCTATTTATTAAAGAGAATGATACCGAAATAATTTGGGTTAAACCACTTCCTAATTCAGGCTATATTTATAGTGCCGAAATAACAGAAGATGCTAATAATTTTAAAAATCAACATCTAAAAAATGGTCTGGGAGTTAAAAATAATATCGTCTTAATTACTGACCACTAGGTTTTAAAAGGTAATCTTTCTTAATAACACTTCTAAAAGAACTTTTACCGTAAACTTCTATATCCTCAGCAAGCAAATTGAAGCCTGATACTTCAACCAATATATTAAATTTACCCGGTGGTAAAATAATTACATACCTTCCTGATATTGGATTAGTCATATAACTACCATACAATTCATCTGTCTGCTTATCTAAAACTGAAATAAATACATCTTTAATAACTGTAGAGTCTGATGCTGTTACAAATCCTTTTAACACTGTATATTGCGGATCAACTTCATTAAACGTAACACTATAAACATCTAAATCTCCAAAGCCTTTTGCTCGTAAAGCTGATATATAACCCGTCCGTCCAGTTTTAGAAGCTCTAAAATTCATATTATCTTCGGGTGTATTTAATGGATAACCAATATTTTTTACATCTCCCCAATTTCTTTTTACAGGATTCCATGTTGCCTTAAAAATATCGTAACCTCCCATACTTGTGTGCCCTCTAGAACTAAAATAAAGTGTTTTGTTATCAGAAGTTACATTAGGAAAATCTTCATCATATTCTGTATTTACAGTTGCTCCTAAGTTTTGAGCTGGTGCCCATTTCCCATTTGGCAATAATCTAGAGCTATATATATCTACACCTCCATAACCTCCATCTCTATCACTTGCGAAATAAATTACATCTCCAAATTTTGATATTGATGCAGCAATTTCATGATTTTTAGAGTTAATCACTTTAGGCAATTTTACAATATTAGAAATCTTATCGTTTTTGTAATCCGCAATAAATAAATCACCATAATGAGCCTCATTGTCATAATAAAATAAAAGATGTTTCCCATCACCAGAAAGACCTATTATTTCTTCAGAGCCATTTAATGTATTTACGTTTTGGTCAAGTTTTCTTGCATTGCCATACTTTCCATTTTTTACTTTAGAAATATAAATCTCAGAATTAAAACTACCATCAGGCAACTGATTACTTCCATCATCTCTTTTTGTATTGTATATTAAAAATGATTCATTTAAAGGCACAAACGGGTAATAATCTGGGGATGTAGAATTAATTACTGGCCCCATATTTTCAAAACGAACATCTAACGGAAATTTCATTATTTCAATTGCATTGTAAGCATATTCTATTTGCTTTTCAACATCTTGTAAGTTCTCCTCATTTCCTTTATTTAACTCTTTAAATTTCTCATACATTTTAATAGCTTTCGGAAATCGATAAGCAAAACTGTACGCCCTACCTAATAAGTAATACGTATTCGGATCAGCATCTTCCATTCCAATAACCTTTTCTAAATGAGGTATTGCTTCAGATTTATCTATGTTCGTATTTAAGTAGCAAACCCCAGCTCTGTAATTAAATTTAAGATCATTAGGTACTGCCTCTATTAGCTCTTTATATTCATCTAAAGCGGCCTTAAAATTACCATCATTAAACAGTTCATTCGCTAATTTAGAAGTGGCTTTGTCTTGAGCAAAAGTAGTTCCACTCAATATAATTAAGGAAAATAGTAAGGTCTTAGAAAACAGTCTTATCATCATAGCTATTTTTAATAGGATTACAAAAGTATAATCTATTTCTGCAAATCGCAACATTTCTTAGATTAAATAAGGAATTTAACAGATTGAAAATTAGGCTTTAATAACTTGTCGGAACATAATCCATTCCCGACTCATTGCTTAAATTAAAATTAACTTCAAACTGCTTACTTACCCTAACTTCTTTTCCATCCTTTTTTGCTGGTTTCCAATGGGTTAACTTTAGTAATCGAATTGCTTCACTTGTTGCACCACCACCTAAATTTTTTAATGCTTTAATATTTGTAATTCTCCCCGTTGGCTCAACAACAAAAAACAACTTTACAACCCCTGTAATATTTAATCGCAATGTCCCTTCAGGGTATTTTATATTTTTTTGAATAAAAGAAGAGATATTATCTAGCGTATCTTTAAATATGATTTTAGGCTTTATGTTTACTTGATTATCTTTATAAATAGTATTTAAAGAATCAATCTCTACACCATTTAATAAAATATTTTGGTAACCTCTTTTTTTACAGTAACGCTTATATTGTTTGGTAGAAAATTTAAACTTTAGTGTGCCATAAGTAGTTACTCTATCTCCTAAATAATAAGATGGAACAAATAATAACATTTTATACAAACGCATAGCTTCTTTGTCTAACGCTTTAGAAACAGAAGTTTTAATATGTATTTTACTCGGTTTCCCTGTTTTATAATCTATAATAGCTGACACCTCAACTATGCCTTCTGTTTTATTTGTTAAGGCTTTTAAAGGATAATTCATTTCTTGTTGTAGAAATCGTTTAAATTCTACTTTCCCTCCATAATTATGCGCTTCTACATATTGTCCTGGCATTGCAACTATAGTAGTTTGCGATTTTACACCAACAAAACAGCTAATTAAAATTATAACTAAAGGTATTCTCATCTCTTTTTATCTTGCATAAAATTACCTCTTCCTGTCTCCAATAACATATCGAGACTATTATTCAGATTAACTATTTATAGCTCATTATTTCATCTTTTAAGCAATCTTCAAGGCCTCTTTTACTTTTTGATTGGTTAACGCCAAATCAACCACTTCTATCATTGTTTTTACATAATGAAACGTTAACCCTTTTAAGTATTTAGCATTAATTTCTTCAATGTCTTTCCTATTGTCTTCTGATAAAATAATCACTTTAATATCAGCTCTTTTAGCTGCTAAAATTTTCTCCTTAATTCCGCCAACGGGTAGCACTCTACCACGTAAAGTAATTTCACCAGTCATGGCTAAATTACTTTTTACTTTACGTTGCGTAAATGCCGAAGCCAATGCTGTTAACATCGTAATTCCTGCCGAAGGACCATCTTTCGGAGTTGCCCCTTCTGGTACATGAATGTGGATGTCCCACTTATCGAAAATCTCTGGGTTTAATCCCATTAAGTTTGCGTGAGCTTTTAAATAAGCCAAGGCAATTACCGCAGACTCTTTCATCACATCTCCTAAGTTACCTGTTAAGGTTAATTTACCTTTTCCTTTACTTAAACTCGATTCGATAAACAAAATGTCTCCTCCAACTGAAGTCCAAGCCAAACCAGTAACTACACCTGCCACTTCATTTCCTTGGTATTTATCTTTAGAATGCCCTGGCCCTAAAATTTTCAACATTGTTTCTGCTGAAACCTTAGCCTCAAACGCCTCTTCCATCGCAATTAATTTCGCTCTGTTTCTAATGATTTTTGCAATTTTCTTCTCTAATCCACGAACGCCTGATTCTCTCGTATAATCGGTAATTATTTTCTCTAAATTTTGTTTTGAAAGGTTTAAATCTTTCTTTTTAATTCCATGGTTCTTTAACAATTTTGGGATTAAATGCTTGTTTGCAATCTCTATTTTTTCTTCAACGGTATATCCTGTAATTTCTATAATTTCCATTCTATCTCTCAACGCTGGCTGAATGGTAGAAAGAGAATTAGCAGTAGCAACAAACAACACTTTAGATAAGTCGTAATCTAATTCTAAAAAATTATCGTAGAAATTTTCGTTTTGTTCAGGATCTAACACCTCTAACAATGCCGAAGAAGGGTCTCCTTGATGACTTGTTCCTATTTTATCAATCTCATCCAATACATAAACAGGATTAGATGATTCTACCTTTTTAATGTTTTGAATAATTCGACCAGGCATTGCACCTATATATGTTTTTCTATGCCCTCTAATTTCTGCTTCATCTCGTATTCCACCCAACGACATTCTTATATATTTTCTATCTAATGCTTTGGCTATTGATTTTCCCAAAGAAGTTTTACCAACTCCCGGAGGCCCATATAAACATAGAATAGGTGATTTCATATCTCCTTTTAGCTTTAACACAGCCAAATATTCAATAATTCTTTCCTTTACTTTTTCTAAACCAAAATGATCTTTATCTAATATTTTTTGAGCCCTTTTTAAATCAAAATTATCTTTTGTATAATCTCCCCAAGGTAATTCAATAAGAGTTTCTAAATAATTTAACTGAACAGAATACTCTGCAGATTGAGGGTTTAAACGCTGAAATTTTTCAATTTCTTTATCAAATCGTTCGGCAACAGATTTATTCCATTTCTTCTTCTTAGCTTTCTTTTTAAATTCTTCTATTTCTTGTTGTTGAGGATCACCTCCCAACTCTTCTTGTATTTGTTTTATTTGTTGATTTAAAAAGTATTCTCGTTGTTGTTGATCTAAATCTGTTCTAACTTTAGATTGAATATCATTTTTTAATTCTAATAATTGTAACTCTTTTGTTAAATGTTCTAACAACGAATTTGCTCTTTCATTTAATTCTGGAACCTCTAACAAACCTTGTTTAATCACAACATCAGCATTCATATTAGAAGCAATAAAATTGATTAAAAACGTAGGACTTTCTATATTTTTAATTGCAAAAGTAGCTTCTGTTGGTATGGTTGGAGATTGTTCAATAATTTGAGAAGCCAAGTCTTTTATAGAAGAGACCAAGGCATCAAAAACTTTTCCTGATGGCTTTTCTTGTTGATTAAATGCCTCAATCTTAGCCCTTAAATAAGGTTCTTTTTGTGTAACTTCCTTAATCTTAAACCGCTTCTTACCTTGAATAATAACCGTAATATTCCCATCAGGCATTTTAAGCATCTTAAGGATATGTGCTATTGTACCAATCGCATTTAAATCTTTTTCAGTAGGATCTTCTACCTTATCATTTTTTTGAGATACAACACCTAATGTTTTATTTCCCTTGTAGGCTTCTTGAATTAATTTAATCGACTTATCTCGCCCAACAGTAATAGGGATAACCACTCCCGGAAATAACACCGTATTTCTTAATGGTAAAATTGGTAATTCATCAGGAGTTTCTTCAGCATTAATTTGTTCTTCATCATCTGGCGATAACAACGGAATAAATTCTGCATCTTCATCCATAATATTGCTTATCACTATATTGCTCATATCAAATATATCTTTCATCTTTCTTTTCTCTTTTTAGCCTATACAGCCATAATGACAGTTACTCTTTAACTATTTAAAGAATAATTGTACCCCCTTCCTATTTTCTAGAGTTGTGCCATTTAAGTAATAACTGAAAAATTGGCGTATTATTTACGATACTTAGCTGTCATTTCGAAAATGGCAGTAAGTATATTTTTATCTTCTGAGGTGAATTTAATCCCTCTGCGCTGCATTACTATTTCTGCTACTTCAAAAACTTTTTCTAATTTATAAGTGGTAACATCACTTGCTCCTCCCCAACTAAATGATGAAACAAAATTGCGAGGAAAACCACTTCCAAAAATATTAGAAGAAACTCCTACAACTGTTCCTGTATTAAACATGGTATTAATTCCACATTTAGAATGGTCTCCCATTATTAAGCCACAAAATTGTAAACCTGTTTTAGCAAATCGTTCGGTTTCATACAACCATAACTTTACTTCCGCATAATTATTTTTAAGGTTAGAAGTATTGGTGTCAGCACCTAAATTGCACCACTCACCAATTACAGAATTACCTAAAAAACCATCATGTCCTTTGTTTGAATAATCTTGTATCACACAATTATTTACTTCTCCTCCAACTTTAGAAAATTGACCAATAGTAGTTGCTCCATAAATTTTAGCCCCCATTTTTAATACCGAATTATTGCTCATTGCCAATGGTCCACGAACCAAACAACCTTCCATTATTTCAGCATCTTTTCCAACGTAAATTGGTCCAGAAGTTGAATTTAAAACAGACGCTTCTATTTTAGCACCTGCCTCAATAAAAATATTATTTCCAATAATCGTATTGGTTTTACTAATTGTTGCCGATTTTCTTCCTTCAGTTATTAATTCAAAATCTTGTTGAATAGCAATATCATTTTTTGAAAAAATATCAGTAACCGATTTTAATTCTATCGAAATAAAACTTTCATTATAATCCTTTACAGAATAAGATTCTGCTTTAAATTGCTCCATTGTACATTTTGAAGCAACCAAGCTACCTTCAAATATAATAGCCTCATCAACAATTAAATTATTAATGATAAAGTCTACCAATCGCTTATTTGGAAAAAAACGAGCATTAATAAAAATGTTTTCTTCTTGCTCTTCTGCTGGAAATTTTTCAGATAAATAAGCCTCTGTAATGTAAGATGTTGTAATAGAAATGTTATTTTTCTGAAAACACTTCCTCCATTTATCTTCTATAGCTAAAATTCCTACTCTAATTTTAGCCAATGGTTTTGCATAAACTAGCGGTAAAAATTGAATCCTATTGTCTTCAAAAAATATAATATTCATCTATAAAAGTAATAAAAATGAGTTTTAATTCATAAAAAAAGTCCTAGTTAAAAAACTAGGACTTTTAAGAATTATTATAATATTTCTTAAAAGTCCTAGTTTTTTAACTAGGGCTTTTTTTATGAATTAAAACTCATTTTTATTACTTTTATAAGATGAATATTATATTTTTTGAAGACAATAGGATTCAATTTTTACCGCTAGTTTAT
>JAESTF010000101.1 GCA_016763795.1 Flavobacteriales bacterium | reverse complement strand
TTTCTCCATTCTGAGAAGAAGTATTTATCAATAATTTATTATTAACGGGTTTAATTAAAGGAGTATTAAGAATTGGTGTTTCAATATTAGTTGGATTTTGAATTAATGGTAACTCCTCTTCTAATAAGTGTATATCATTCGTTTCAACTTTATCTAATAACACAAACTCATTAGAATCTACACTATTTAGAGGCGCTACTACCTTTTGTTTTATAGACTCAACTGGTTGATGAATTAAACTTTCTTTTGGAATTAATTTTGCTATTATTGATACTTGTTCTTCCTCTTTTGAGGAATTAAAGAACATTATCGCTGTTGTCATTATTATTGCTACTGTTGTCATAAAAATAAAGTTTTTAGGTTTCCACCATGATTGGTGCTGAGTTGTTGTTACTCCTTTTATTTTTACAAGCGCTTGCACTTCTTCAAAGCTCATTACCACTGGTAATTTTCGAACTAATTCAAAGTATTGATCTATAGATTTTGTTTCCATTTTGTACAGTTTTATTATAAAAACATTGACATTAGTATTGAAGAACGAGTGCCAATAGTCTCTTGTTTAAGTTGATCAGACTTAAACTGTTTTGCCAAATTTTCTCTTCCCCGTTTTAACCGCTGTTTTACAGCCGATACTCCAGAGTGTTGAATTTCTGCGACTTCATTAATTGAAAACCCACTTATTTCGAATAGAATTAATGCCTCCTTTTGTTGTTTAGGCAATTTGTTTAATGCTTCATAAAGAATAACTACATCATACCTTGCTTCTGCATCAATGCCTTCATCAGGAATTGTGTTGGCATAATTCTCATTATAATTACCTTTAAATTTTGCTCTGCGATGCTTGCTGTTTACAATATTTTTAGCAATGCTGAACATAAAACTTAAGAAGGCTTCTTTATTACGAAGCTTATCAAAACTTTCTAACGCTCTTAAAACAGATTCGGAAATTAAGTCTTCAGGATCCATCAATCCATAAGCACGAGCATGGCAAAACCTTGCAAACGATTCGTGTATAGATTCATAGAGCGTTAAAAACTCTTCCTGTACCTCTTTCATAAAACCTTTATTCGAATTAATGTGTTTCAAAAGGTAAGATACTTAACTCTACGAAAAGTTACATTTATTAAAAAAAATATTTTTTAATCGGATATAACTAGCTGTAAAATAGTTTACTTTTTTTGAGAAAAGTTTAAGAATTATTTTGATTTAGGAAAAATCAGCTCTTTGTCATTCTAAGTTAAATTTTTCTGAAACTCTAGTTTAGTATCAAAAAAACAAGAAAAATCTATATTTAGCCATCATACTTAAATTCTTCACTTCATTTTCTTTTGAAAATAAATTTTCAAGAAAACATTGTTCAGAATGACAGTTATTTTATAAAGCTATTACCAACTACCTCCTGCACCACCGCCACCGAAAGATCCTCCTCCGAAACCGCCAAAAGAACCACCACCAGAACTAAACCCACCGTAAGAACCTCCATGGCTTCTGCTACTAGCATTCATAATTGCTAAAGCAGCCCAAAATCCCATATTGTTGGTTGAGGCATATTGTCTTGCACTCTTTGCTCTTGTTATCAACATTATTATTATAAAAATAAAAATCCCTAAAAAGGGCAAGAAGCTCCTAATATTAGCTTTTTTTCCATACTCATCAGCAGAGTATTCTCCTCCTGTTATTTCCATAACCGTAGTTACTGCACTAGCTATACCCCCATAATAATCTTTCTTCTTAAAACGAGGTATCATTTCATTTTCTACAATACGTTTTGCAATTGCATCTGGTAAAACACCTTCTAATCCATAACCTGGAGCAATAAACACTTCTCCTCTCCCATCAATTTCTTTAGGTTTTACCATTATCACAATACCATTGTCTTTTCCATCTTGTCCTACCCCCCATTTTTCTCCTAAAGTATAAGTGAATTGTGCTTTATCATAACCACATAAATCCGTAACCGTTACAATTAATATTTGGTTAGATACTGAATCATTAAATGTAATTGGGGCTTGTCGTAAACCTTGTTCTTCAGCATCTGTTAGTATACCTGCGTAACCTTGTACTAAGTTTTGTACTGGTTTTTGATCTAATAAACAATCTTGTGCGTTTATGGTTGTAAATGCTACAAGTAATAATAGTATTGATAGTATTTTTTTCATTTTGTTTTTTCTTTTGTCATTCTGAACAAAGTTTTATTCACGCTTGAGCGAGATTATAAAAACAACGTGAAGGATCTATTTTAATGAACAGATTCTTCATTTTATTTTGTAAAACCCTTCAATAAACTTAGGGTGATAAAATATCATTCAGAATGATATTCTAGTTTTACTCCCCAAACGAAATATCGTCTGACAATTCGTTTACATCATCACTTTGGTAAGGGTAATGCTCTTTTAGTTGTTGTCCTGCTAATTTAATCCCATTGGCTAACCCTTCAGTAAATTCACCTTCTTTAAAATGGTTAATCATTAGATCTCTGGTAGCATCCCAAAAGTTCTTCGGAACTTTTAAATTGATTCCTGCATCACCCAAAATAGCTAACTTCTTGTCTTCTACCGCTAAGTAAATTAACACTCCATTTCTTAATTCGGTTTTTTGCATTTCTAGCTTATCAAACATAAATGCAGCGTGATCTAACACATCTTCCTTACATTTTCTTTCTATGTGTACTTTAATTTCACCAGAAGTGTTTAATTCAGCTTCTTTAACTGCTGTAACTATTAAGTTTTGTTGCTCTTGGGTAAATAAATCTCTTGCCATTATCTTATTATTAAAATTCTACTGTTGGTGCGTTTTCGGAACCTTCTTGTGCTTCAAATCTTACCATTGGTTCGAAACCATAAATCATATTAAAAAGTTTACCTGGCATCTTTTTAATCTTTTTGTTGTAAGCTCCTACAGCTTCATTAAATTTATTTCTTTCCACATTAATTCTATTCTCTGTGCCTTCTAATTGAGCTTGTAACTCTAAGAAGTTTTGATTAGCTTTTAAATCAGGATAACGTTCTGAAACCATCATCAATTTACCTAAAGCACCTGAAATACCAGTTTGAGCTGCTTGAAATTGTTTAATGTTTTCAGCGGTTAATTTAGTAGGATCTATATTAATGCTTGTAGCTTTAGCTCTAGCCTCCATAACCTCCGTTAACGTGCTTTTTTCGTGTTCAGCATATCCTTTTACTGTATTTACTAAGTTAGGGATTAAATCTGCTCTTCGTTGGTACGAACTACTTACATTCGACCATTGAGTAATTGAATTCTCTTCTAATTCAACCATACTATTGTAACTTCCAAATGCTGAGAAAACAAATATTACAGCTATTAAGCCAATTACTCCCCACTTTATTAATGATTTATTCATGTTTTTTATTTTTAAGGTAAATAGATTTCCACTCAACACTTCGATAAACTCAGTGTGACAAGAAAATCAGTTTATATTAATTCTAAACTTTGATTGATAAACTTAGTTAACTCTTCGCCTTTTAGCATATTTTGAGATAACAATGCTAAATCCGCAGTACGCTTAGTTAATTCTGTTTGTTTTTTCTTATCTTTTTCATTCAGAATTTTACTGATTAATGGGTGATTGGTATTTACCACCAAGTTGTAAGTATCTGGCATTGCTCCTCCAAACATATTCATTCCGCCACCACCAACAGCACTCATATCTTTCATTCTACGCATAAATTCTGGCTGAACAATTGTCATTGGTTGATCCGTTTCACCCATACTCTCAAACTGAACTGAAAATTTAGATTTCTCCATTACTTCTTCAATAACAGGTTTCAATTTCTCTTGTTCTTTCTCATCTAGTTTAGAAGGAATTTTCTCATCCTTATTAATCAACTTATCAATCGTATCAGCATCTACTCTAGCCCAAACTGAATTTTCTTGCGCTTGTTCTAGTTTACCAACTAAGTGAGCTGTTAAATGAGTATTCATTACTAATACTTCATATCCTTTGGTAGTTGCTGCACTAACAAATGAATGTTGCCCTTCTACATCACTCGTGTACAAGTAAACTAATTTATCGTCTTTGTCTGTTTGAGCTAGCTTAATTTTTTCTGTTAATTCTTCCATTGTATAATACTTACCATCAGTAGTTTTATACAACGCAAATTTAGCTGCTCTTTCGGCAAATTTCTCATCAGATAACATTCCATATTCGATAAATATTTTAATGTCATCCCATTTACTTTCAAAGTCAGCTCTATCTTTCTTAAACAATTCCTCTAATTTATCAGAAACCTTTTTAGAAATATGACTTGCAATCTTTTTTACTGCTCCATCGGCTTGTAAATAAGAACGAGAAACATTTAACGGAATATCTGGTGAATCAATAACTCCATGTAACAACGTTAAGAAGTC
>JAESTF010000100.1 GCA_016763795.1 Flavobacteriales bacterium | reverse complement strand
AACTGCTTATTTAAAAGGATTTTTAGATAGTAAAGGTGTAAATGCGGTTCAGTGCGATTTAAGTATAGCGTTGTTCAATAAGGTTTTTACGGGTGATTTTATAACTCGAATATTCTCTGAAGCTGCCGAATTTGAAAGCTATGAATTCCCGTTGGTTTGGGAAAAGAGAGCGGAATACATTGAAAAAGTTGATGTTGTAACGGGTTATTTAAGAAATCAGGATTTTTCTACTGCTCAACAATTGTTGGTGGAAGGTTATTTTCCTAAGGCACATCGTGGAAAATTAGCCTTAGATGCTGCTTATCATGAATTGGATGAGATAGACAAGGCAAAACACTTAGGGACGCTATTCATTGAGGAGTTAGGCGATTTTATTACGGCTAATGTGGATGAGTTTTTCTCGTTTACACGATATGCGGAGCAAATAGCAACTTCGGCAAGTAGTTTTGATCAGATTGCTGAATATTTGAGTTATTCGACTACTGTGATAGAGGATCAGTTGCTATTGTTGTTGGTGAATAAGATAGAGGAGGAGCAACCCAATTTGATTTGTTTTACGATTCCTTTTCCCGGAAATTTGTTTGCTGCTTTACGTTGTGCGCAGTTTATTAAGAAGAATTACAGACATATTAAAGTCGCTTTTGGTGGTGGATATTGCAATACAGAACTTCGTTCGTTAACTGATCCTAGAATATTTAAATATATTGATTACATTACTCTAGATGATGGGGAAGGTCCATTATTAAGGTTAACTCAATATTTATCGAAGGAAATAGAAGAGCGTGATTTAGAACGAACTTTTCTGTTGAAAAAAGGCAAAGTTGTTTATCAAGATAAAACTCCAAATACTATTTTTCACCATAAAGATTTGCCTGCACCAAGTTACAAAGGATTAGATTTTAGTGATTATATGTCTTTTTTAGATGTGATAAATCCGATGCACCGCTTATGGACGGATGGTAGATGGAATAAGTTAACTGTGTCGCACGGTTGTTATTGGAAGCAATGTTCTTTTTGTGATGTAAATTTGGATTATATAGGAAATTACCAGAATACTACTGCTGTAGATTTGGTAGATAAGATTGAAAAGGTAAGGGCTGAAACTGGGGTTGATGGGTTTCATTTTGTAGATGAAGCAGCGCCACCAAAGATGCTTAAAGCGATAGCTGAAGAGTTGATTCACCGTAAAATAAATATTACTTGGTGGACGAATATCCGTTTTGAGAAAACGTTTAATGATGAATTGTGTGAATTGCTAGCAAAATCGGGTTGTATTGCCGTTACAGGAGGTTTAGAGGTGGCTTCGGATAGGTTACTGGTTAAGATGAAAAAAGGGGTTGATATTGCTCAGGTGGCTTGTGTAACGAATTCATTTTCTAAATACGGAGTGATGGTTCATGCGTATTTGATGTATGGTTTCCCGACAGAAACGGAGCAAGAAACGATTGATTCTTTAGAGGTTGTTCGGCAGTTATTTGAGAACAATTGTGTTCAGTCGGCTTTTTGGCATCAATTTACTACAACAGTTCATAGTCCGATAGGCAAAAATCCTGAACAGTTTGATATTAAAATTACGGGCCCAAAATTTAAAGGTTTTGCCCAAAATGATTTAACACCAAAGATCCTACAGGCGCAAAGCATCAGCTTTATACGAAAGGATTAAATAAGGCATTGAATAGTTACTTAAATGGGAATGGTTTTGATGTTGAATTGGAAGAGTGGTTTGGTTTTAGTGTTTTAGGAACAACACTTAAAAAAGGATTGGTTAGAGCATTTTTGAGTTAGTTTACTTTTTTGTGTCTGGATGTCCACTTTCATGGGCAAGGAGTAAGATTCTGTATTCTTATTAAAGAATACAGAATCTTACTAAATGATTAATTAGTCGTTTAATGTGATATAAACATCTAAGCTAATTTTCTCTCCATTTTTAACTTCACAATCTACCATTGTTTTTTCTAAGTTAAAGTTTAATTTTTTCAGGGCTTTTTTGCAGTTGGAATTTTTTGTTTCAACTAAGCCTTCGATTCTCTTTAAATCCAACTTGTTAAAGCCGTAATCTATAATTAAAGGCATTGCTTCTGTCATAATTCCTTTTCCCCAGTTTTCGGGGAGTAACCAAAAGCCTATTTCAGCTTTTTTCTTTTCTTCGCACAAATCGTTTAAACCACCTGCGCCTAAAAATGTATCATCTTCTTTTGAGCAAACTGCCCACCAAATTCCTGTTTTGTTTTTTTCTAAATCAGTAAACCAAGTCATTTGCTCTTTGGTTGCTTCTAAACTGTTAAAGCTTATTCCGTAATATTTAATAATATCAGGGTGGGAGAGACCTCTAAAAACATTTTCTAAATCTGAGTTTTCAAATTTTCTGAGGTATATGCGGTCTGTTTTCATGTTAGAACAATTACTTCTTTATTTTAATGCAGAAAGTTCTTGCAATTTTATCATGTAAACCTTGTTTTTTCGGATCAATTACTACCCAACAAATTAATACTAAGAAAACAATGTTATAAACCTGAGAGACTGTACTTAATGGTAGATTCTGAGAAAACTTAGTGAGTTCTATATAAGTGGTTAGCTTATAAAATTCAGGCGAAGTATAGATTGCTGTAGAAGTGATTAATGATATAATTGCAGAAATTACCCAAGGAATATATCTTCCGAAAGCTTGATCTATTGTTATAAATCCTTGATTTTCGTTAACTACTCTAATTTTAACAGCCATTTTACCCAATGTAGCGCCATATCTAAATTCCATTAATGGTTTGTATAATGATTGGAGAACAATCATAACATATAATAAAACTAAAGATTTGAAATAAAATAAGTTTACGAAGCTAAGTGCTATAAGTGGACTAAAAACAAGTGTGTCAATTAGTGCTGCACCAACTCTAATCCAAAAACCAGCATATTCTATCTCTTCTTCGTACCCGTGATTCTCGTCTATTTCACTCATTCAATGATGTTTTTTACTCGTCCAACAACACCACCTTCTAACATTACTTTAATTCCATGAGGATGGGTAGGGGAATTGGTTAAAATTTTCTTAACAATTCCTTCTGTTAATTCGCCTGAACGTTGGTGGTGTTTTTGAACTACCTCAACTTCAATTCCTATTTGTATGTCTTTTCTGTTTGTACCGTTGGACATTTGTATTTGTTTTGAATATTGAAAAAAATGTCAGTTCGAGTGATTCCGAATTTATTTCGGAATTGTATCGAGAACATTTTTTGTAAAATCATTGGTTCTCGATATAATTTCGATTTATCCTTTACTTCGGCTACGCTCAGTATAAACTCACTTAGGATGACATTGGAATCACTCGAACTGACAATGATTTAATCTTTTATGTTTTCTTAACGTATTTGGTGATGATAACAATTAATTGCCCATCAACTTTCCCTTCAATGTATTCAGCGTTTTCATGGTCTAAAGAAATTCTTCTAACTGCTGTTCCTCTTTTGGCAATCATGCTAGAACCTTTAACGGGTAAATCTTTAATTAATACAACAGAATCTCCAGAATTTAAAATAACACCATTACTATCTCTATGGATTACTTTCTCGCCACCTTCATTAGTTGCTTCAGCCCACTTTTTAACATCATCTTCTAAATAGATCATGTCTAATAAATCTTGATTTCCTAAACGGGTAAGCATTCTAAATGCTACAACTTTTACAGCATCTTCTTCACTCCACATACTGTCATTTAAGCAGTGCCAATGGTTTTTTTCCATTTTATCAGCATCCTCAATTTGATCTAAACAGGTGTCACATGTTAAAATATTTCCATAAGCACCTCTGTTTACTGACGGAGGAACTTCATAAACACTTAAATCATTTGTAGCAGCACAAAGTTCACATTTGTTTCCGCTTCTTTCTTGTAATTCGTTTTCTATACTCATTATGGTATATTTCTAATTTTATTCAAAGATATAAAAACTGTTTGAAGCCATTGGTTGAATAAGGAAATAAAAAAAGAGGCCGAAGCCTCTTTATTTTTAACAACATTTGTTCGAAGAACAACAATTAGATGAACAGGTACAATTACATGTTTCTGAGCAGTTACAATTATCTTCTTCTCTTTGGCAACAATTTTCTTCTTTTTTCATGATTTAAAGTTTTAATTAATATTTGTTTATCTACTCTTATAGACGGACAAATAAAAAATAGACGCAAAACTTTAACAAGAACATTTGTTCTCGGGAGAAATTACTTTTCCATTTTTATCGAGCTTCATTTTACAACATGAAACGAAGGCCTCTTTTAACTTCAATTTTGCTCGTTGAATTCTTGATTTTAATGTAGAGTAGGGGATTCCTATATTTTTAGCATATTCTTTTTGTGATAAATTTCCTAACTCCGTTTTTAGAATTGCTTCCTTATCCTTTTCAGGTAATTGGTTAACAAAAGGAATTAGACAATTGCAAAAGTCTAATAAGGATTTTTCATCTATTTCTTCTGGAATGTCAATGGCTAAATCATCTGAAATAGGCAGCTTTTTCTTTCTGTAAAAATCGACAATAGCATTTCTTGTTATTTGATATAACCAGCTTTGAAGTTTCGTTTTTTCGGTTAAGGTTTCAGATTTCAAATGAATTTTAACGAAAACGTCTTGCAAAATATCTTCGGCTATATTTTTATTGTTAACTCTAACAGTAATAAAACCAAGTAGCTGGTGATGGAAATTTTCCCAAATTTTTTCAGTGCTCATATCTTTTTCTATTTATAGACGTAAGGAATATAAAAAGATGCATAATAGTTTTAGAATTTAGTAAAACTACAAAACACAAAGTTTTGAGAGGTGTTAAATGGTGTGGGGTGATTGACTATTACACATTTGTTTTTTCTATAACTTTCAGAAAAACATTCTTCTAACGATTTTTCTGAATATTGTTTAATCTCAATTCCACTACATTTAAATGGCCCATCTGTAGAAAAAGTACCAATTATTAAACTCCCATTTTCTTTTAATCCTTTTGTTGTAGAATTAATATAACTTTCTATTTCTTGCTTGTCAGTTAAAAAATGAAAAGCAGCTCTATCGTGCCAGATGTCATATTGCTCAATAGGATTGAAATTCGAAATATCAGCAATAATCCACTTTACTTTATTTGCGTTGTCTTTTAATCGTGTTTTAGCTTTTTCAATTGCTTTAGCCGAAATATCAAGAACAGTAATATCTGTATAACCTAAATTTAATAGGTGATCAACTAAAAAACTATCTCCACCGCCAATGTCAATAATCTTAGCAGAAAAAGAAATGTTACTTTCTTTTATAAAATCTAAAGAAGTTTGAGGAGTGGGTTGATACCAGCTTACATCATTTACGCTTTTGGTTTCGTAAATATTTTCCCAATGTTTTTTTTTGTCAAAATCAGCCATAATAAAATTAAAATGTTTTGCTAGAATCTTTAATCAATTCATTTATTTCTGACAATTCCTTTTCCGTAAAGGATCTATATTCTCCTTTCTTAATACCATCAAGTGAAATGTTCATAATGCGAACTCGTTGAAGTGTATTAACTTGATACCCTAAATAATCACACATTCTTCGAATCTGTCTGTTTAGTCCTTGAGTTAAAATGATATTAAAAGTGGTGTCGTTAATTCTTTTAACAACACATTTCTCAGTAACAGTATCTAAAATAGGGACTCCATTACTCATATCATAAATAAAGTTATCTGTTATTCTTCTGCTAACAGTAACAACATACTCTTTTTGGTGGCTATTTTTTGAACGTAATATTTTGTTCACAATATCTCCATCATTGGTCATGAAGATTAAACCTTCGCTTGGTTTGTCTAGCCTGCCAATAGGGAAAATACGTTCAGGATAGTTAATGTAATCAATAATATTACCTTCTATATGCCTTTCTGTAGTACAGGTAACCCCTACAGGTTTATTAAACGCTAAATAAATATTTTCAACTTCTTTAGTAATAATTTTTCCATTTATAGAAATTACATCAGCAGCTGTAACTTTAGTTCCTAGTTCTGGTAATTGCCCATTTACCTTAACTTCTCCTGCTTCAATTAATTTATCTGCCCCTCTACGAGAACAGTATCCTGTTTCTGAAATGGCTTTATTTAAACGTTTTGTTTCCACTTTCCAAAAGTAAATATTTAAAATAGCCTTTAATGAAATCTTCTAAAAAAAGTGTTTTAAAAAGTGTAAACTTGAAAAAGTATAATTACATACAATATGAGGTTTTTTTTACTATTAATTACAATTAGTGTATCATTTCAAATAAGTGCTCAAACTAGTTTGAACATGAATTTACTATATCAATGGAAAGATACATCGTTGACACAATCCATTATTGGTAGTACATATAATGAAGTTTGGGGATATTCGAATAATGGAAGAGAATATGCTATAATTGGATCTACAGCAGGAACACATATTTTTGACATTACTGATATTAATAATGTAGATACTGTTGAGTTTATTCCTGGAAAATTACAAGGCTCTGATATTATACATAGGGATTTTGATACTTATCAAGATTACTTATACATTGTATGTGATGAAGGACCAAGTTCTTTACAGATTGCAGATTTATCTTTCTTACCAGACTCGGTTCCCTTAGTTTATGATTATGATATTTTAATAAACACTTCACACAATATTTTTATTGATACGGTTTCAGGCCATTTATACTCATGTGGAGGTGCTACGAATTTAGGCGCTAATTTTTTATCTATTTACTCTTTAGTTGCAGACCCCACAAACCCTCAATTTATAATAAATTGTTCTAATGATGTTCCTTTTTGGAATACAACTATTGGGTATTTACATGATATTTATGTGAAAAATGATACAGCCTATTGCCATGCAGGTACTAATGGCTTTTTTGTTGTTGATTTTACCGACATGCAAAATGTACAAGGATTAGGTTCATTAACAAGTTATGTTCAACAGGGATACAATCATTCTGGTTGGTTACATAGGAGTGGTAATTTTTATGCTTTTGCGGATGAAACGGCAGGTATGGATGTCAAAATTATTGATGTAACTGATTTTTCAAACCTTTTATTAATAGATACAATTGGATCTAATCAAAATCAAAATTTATCGAAGCCTCATAATGTTATTTTTTATGGAGATTTATTATTCGTGAGTTTTTATGAGGATGGTTTATATGTTTTCGATAGTTCGGACCCTTATAATATTAGTATCCTTGGTTATTACGATACCACAACACTTCCATATGTTTTTGCTGCAGGAAATTGGGGTGTTTATCCATTTTTGCCATCAGGTAAAATTTTAGCTTCAGATGAGCAAGAAGGTTTATTGGTTTTTGATACGAGTTTTCCAGTAAATGTTCAAAGCAATATTTCTTCAAATAAATTAGAATTCATGCTTTATCCAAATCCAACGAAAAATGAATTGAATATTATAACAACAAAATTTGATAACTTTAAAAAATATACGATAACTGATATTTATGGAAGAACAGTTAAGAAAGGGGAAATAGTAAGTTCTCAAACTAAAATTGATATAGATGGATTAAATATTGGAATTTATATCTTTTCTATTTATAAAAAAGGAAGTGAAAAAATCACCAATAAATTTGTCAAAAATTAATTAACAGAATAAATAAATTTAGGAATATGAAATACCTGCTATTATTAATGACGATTAGTTTCTCATTTCAAATAAATGCTCAAACTAGTTTAAATATGACTTTAGCGTATCAATGGAATGACCCTACATTGGCAGCCTCTATCGATCATGATAATACTTATAATGAAATATGGGGCTATGCTAAAGATGGTAGAGAATACGCTATTATTGGTACAACTGCTGGAACACATATTTTTGATATAACAGATATAAACAATGTTGATACGGTTTATTTCATTCCTGGTAAAGCTCAAGGAACTCAAATCGTACACCGAGATTATGATACTTATAGAGATTATTTATACATCGTTTCTGATGAAGGAAATAGCTCTTTGCAAATAGCTGATTTATCGATGTTGCCAGATTCTGCACCAGTTGTTTATGATAATAATTCGCTGATTACAACATCACATAATATATTTATAGATACAATTCAGGGTAATTTATATACCTGTGGAGGTGTAACTAATTTAGGACCAAATTATCTTTCAGTTTATTCGTTAACTGCTGATCCTACTAGTCCTCAATTTCTGTTAAATTGTTCTAATGATGTTCCTTTTTGGAATTCGACAATAAATTATGTGCACGATATTTATGTTAGAAATGATACGGCTTATTGTAATGCTGGCCCCAACGGAATATTTGTGGTAGATTTTAGTAATATGGCCAATGTACAAGGACTAGGTTCAATTACGAGTTATGTCCAGCAAGGCTATAATCATTCTGGTTGGTTACATCAAAGTGGTAATTATTATGCTTTTGCAGATGAGACACATGGGAAAGATGTAAAGATAGTTGACGTTACAAATTTATCAAATATCACAGTGATAGATACGATTGGATCAAATGTAAATCAAAACCTTTCTATAGCTCATAACCTTATTTTTAATGGAGATAATTTATATGTGAGTTATTATTTTGATGGAATATATGTTTTTAATACTTCAGATGTAAACAATATTAGCTTGGCAGGCTTTTATGAAACTTCAACTCGTATAAATCAATTGAATGTTTATCAAGGTAACTGGGGTGTTTATCCTTTTTTACCATCAGGAAAAATTTTAGCGTCAGATATGCAAGAAGGGTTGTTTGTTTTTGATGTTACATTTCCCGTTGGAATTAGCGACAATAATGTTGAAAACGAGTTAACGTTTATAGTTTATCCGAATCCTGCTAAAAGCTCAATTACAGTGACTACAACACTTTTTGAAAACACAGTTTCATACTCTATAATTGATATTAGTGGAAAAATAGTGAAAGGAGGAACCTTATTAAAAGCTCAAACAACAATTGTTTTAGATAATATTAGTACAGGTTTTTATACTTTTCTGATTACTGAAAGTAACGGAAATGTGGTTGCGAAAAAATTTGTGAAGCAATAAGCATTACTTATTGTTTCGAATAGTATTCATCTAACTCTTTAATGTAATTAGCTTTTTCATTTTCAGGCGAAAAAGAATACTGAAAAGAGTTATAAGCTAAATTATACAAATCTTTTTTGGTTAGGTTTAATGCTTTTTGTGTGTCAATATAGTTTTGGTTTACCTGTCCTCCAAAATAAGCTGGATCATCAGAATTGATGGTCGTTTTAATTCCTAAATCCATCATCTTTTTTAATGAATGCTCTTTTAAATCTGCGACTACTTGAAGCGCAGTATTTGATAGGGGACAAACTGTTAATGCTAAATCTCGTTTAATAATTTCTTGGATTAATTTTTCATCTTGCAAACAGTTGTTTCCATGGTCTATTCTCTTAATTTTTAAAAGATCTAAAGCTTCCCAAATATAATCGGCATCACCTTCTTCTCCTGCGTGAGCAACGGGAATATAACCTTCCTTAATTGACGCTTCAAATACCTTCTGAAACTTAGATGGAGGGTTACCTTTCTCAGAAGAATCTAACCCAACAGCAGTAATTTTGTCTTTAAACGGAAGTGATTGTTCCAATGTATTAAACGCATCCTCTTCTGATAAATGTCGCAAGTAACTCATGATAAGTAAAGCAGAAACATCTAAATTTTGTTTAGCAGCCTCAATTGCTTTGCTTATTCCATTAATTACAGTTTCAAAAGCTATTCCTCTTTCAGTATGAGTTTGAGGATCAAACATTATTTCGGTATGCCTAACATTTTGCTCAGCGCATTTCTGTAAATAACTGTATGTTAAATCATAAAAATCTTGTTCTGTAATTAACACACCTGCACCTTGATAATAAATATTTAAAAAATCTTGTAAACAATCGAAAGAGTAAGCTTTTTTTAATTCTTCAATTGAATCATATTTTAGTTTGATGTTATTACGTTTTGCAATTTCAAACAATAATTCTGGTTCAAAAGTTCCTTCAATGTGTAAGTGAAGTTCGGCTTTAGGTAAGTTTTCGATAAAGGTTTTCATATCTATTTTTTAGTGTGAAAAAAAAGGGAAGCGTGAGCTTCCCTTTTTTATTAATACTTTATAATATAACTTTATTTTACAGCGTCAATCACTGCTTTAAAAGCTTCTGGATGATTCATTGCTAAATCAGCTAACACTTTTCTGTTTAGCTTAATATCTTTCTTAACAACTTCTCCCATAAATTTAGAGTAAGACATACCGTGCTCTCTAACACCAGCATTAATACGCTGAACCCATAGAGATCTAAAGTTTCTTTTCTTTTGTTTTCTACCTGTGTATGCGTATACACCTGCTTTTTCAACAGCATTTTTTGCTACTGTCCAAACATTTTTTCTCCTCCCAAAGTAACCTTTGGCAAGTTTCATCGTTTTTTTTCTTCTCGCACGAGAAGCAACGGTATTT
>JAESTF010000099.1 GCA_016763795.1 Flavobacteriales bacterium | reverse complement strand
TGTTGTATGTTACTCCAGAAGTAAGAGTTGTAGACAGTTCTCCTTGAAGGTATTCTCTATAAGGTGTACATCCTCCGCTGCCATATACAACAAGGTTACTCATAGAATTACCTGTTCTTGGAGCTTGAGTTCCATTGGATGATGTATGAGTGGAAAAGGGGCTACAATAACATGATGTTGGTAAACTGGTATGGAATATATCTGTACTCCCGCCATTAGGATAATCCCAATTAGATATAGCACTGGTAAATTGATTTTCAGCAGTGTACCAAGAGCATCGAAGATTTGCCGTGCTAACAGTCTCAAAACTTGGATTTAAAACAAGATTTTGGGATTTTAGAGATATTACTGAAAGTATGAATATGAAGAGTATTAATTTTCGCATTTTTAATAAATTAAAAAGTAAGTATTAGGCTGTTTGATTTTATAGTTCTAGAGTCAAGAAATGATTTTATAAGAGAGGTATATTTTTCAATGTTATTTGTATTAATCATCTTATAAAAAAATATTCCTACTGTTTCTCCTTTTTGATTAATAATAATTTCTCCAGAAACTTCTTTTTGCAGTTCTTTAAATAAAATTGAATTTTGCTTGTTCACAACTAATATTTCTTCAATATAAGAGGAAGTGTTCATGATTTCTTTTATAAAGTAATCTCGAGATAAAAGCACATGATCTTTGTATTTTTCAGTTCGTATTAACTTATTAGTATAATCATAATAATTCCAGACGCCTTGTTTCATTGCAGAAGGATCAACTATTTCTGATAATGGATCGCCATTACTAGCAAAGGTTGTTTTAAATTGAGATTTCCCTAAAAAAGGAAGCAGAATTAAGAATAATAGTACATGAAATTTCTTAAGTTGTATTCTCCCTATTATAAAGGTTAAAAATATTGGATTTAGTGTTTTCATAATGTCTAAAGTTTAATCAGTATTGATAAGGAAATTCAAATTTAAAGTGCGGTCTAAAAAATGCAATTTAGTGAAGAAATGTCAGTTATACTACAAAAAACGTAATATTTTCAAGTTTGATTAAATAAATGTTCTTTTAAATAAGTTATGGAAGTAGGGAATATTATCTCTATTTTTTTAAATTTTGTTTAGAAGAAATAAAAGGTATTATTTTTTATAAAGAAAAACCTTGTGCTTGTTTTTTTTAATAACATTAATTCTTACTTTTTTCTTTTTTAAGCGGGTATTGTTTACTAAAGCGATTAACTTATTTGCTTTGGTTGATTTAACCGAAACATAAGCACAATTGCTTTGCAGTTCTATAATTCCAATTTCATCGTTGCTTAGTTTTCCTTGTTTGCAAAATAAACCAGCAATATCTCCTTTAGAGATTTTGTCTTTTCGCCCGCCAGTAATAAATAGTGTTTGCCATCCAGTAGGAGATGGAATAGGAGCGTGCTTTAGTTTTTGAATATCAGGAGCATGAACATAGTTCGCTACATGTCCATCCCAAACCAATACAGAAGCTGTTCCTTCTTGGTCCATTCGGGCTGTTCTTCTATTGCGATGTGTAAATTCTTTTACTCTATTTGGTAGTTGAAAATGAATAATAAATTTTATTTCAGGAATATCTATACCCTCTAGCTGCTATATTATCACTTAATGTGTTCCATTACGAAACGTAATTCAGTTTTTTTTCTCTATAGATTTTAATATAAATAATTTTAGACTTTATAAAGCCTATCAAATAGAGTAGAAGAATTTATAACTATCTTATTAAACTGAAGCCACTTTTTTTTAAATAAACTTCACCATCAAATCCTTCAGCATTAATAATGTAGAAGTAAGTACCATCAGGAGCTTCAGCTCCTGCTAAAGTTCTACCATTCCAATATCCTTTTAGATGTTTCCATGAGAACATTAATTGTCCCCATCTGTTATAAATTTCTCCATTATCAGATTTTAAGTTGACACCTTTAACAGTAAAAATGTCATTAAGACCATCCCCATTTGGTGTAAATATATTAGGAATTAATATAGATGATTGATTTAATGTTTCGATTGTTATTGTATCTGAAGCGAAACATAGCCCATCTGTTACAATTAATATAATAGTGTAAATTCCTTCGTCATTATAAGTGTATGACGGAGTATATAGGTTACTTGTGTCTTCTGTTCCAAAATCCCAATTATAACTTATCCCAATACCCGAACTACTTCCATTACCAAAAAACACATTTAATGGTGTTTGTCCTGTAATTGGAGTCGCATTAATAATTGCAGTTACTTCTTGTATAATAACAACGATAGAGTCCATTTCGCTTGGACATTGTCCTGCTTCATTTACATAATAAGTGTAGGTTCCTGTTGTTGAGGGTATGTCAATAAATATAGAGCCAGTACCAATTATATTTGTTCCTGCTATATCGCTATACCATGTTATAATTCCTGCTCCACTAGCTGTTGCTGAAAGATTTAAAGTATCTCCTAGACAGATGGGGCTTTGTGTGTTTGGTAGTATCGTATTTTGAGGCGTTATAGTTATGGTTAAAGAATCCTCAGCAGGACAACTATTTCCTACAGGAGTTGTATTATAATAGACAGTAAAAGTTCCTATTCCAGAAGAGAGGATATCTATTGCCCCTGATGAAGAATTTATGACTCCAGGAGTGTTGATGGTGAAAAAACCTCCTGTTGTCCCCGTAATAGTTGAAATTGCTCCCGTATCACTAATACAATAAGCCAATGTGCTGTATCCGAATAAAGCGGAATCTACTTGTAATATTTCTAGGGTTGTAGAATCTATTACCGCAGCACAACCTCCTGCAGGAGTAACACTATTATAAATAGTATATATTCCTATAGTACTATTGCTAAGGTTAATATTTCCATTGGTTAAATTTAAGAATAACCCACTTGGAATTGATGAATATGTTCCTGCTGTAGCTCCTGTACCTAAAGTTAATATAGGATCTATTGAATCTTGACATGATTGTAATCCATTGTAGCTAAAATCTGCAGAAGGGCCATTGGTTATGGTTATTTGAATAGAATCTGTTGCAGGACATGGATTACTTAAAACACTAGTGCTATAGTAAACCATGAAAATTCCTAAACCAGATGTTGCTATATCTATTTCCCCTGTTGTTGGATTAATTACTCCAGCATTGTTTATTGTGAACGTTCCTCCATTAGTAGTGGTTGATGATGGTGTAAGGTTTGTTCCTGTAATACAGTAGCTTACAGGAGTATATGAAAAACTAGCATCATCATCATTGTTTATGACTATATTTAAGTTTGAAGTCTCTGTACATGGTGCTGATCCAACTGTATAGGTAATAGAAACAGAAGATCCCCCTAAACCTGTTGGGTCCAACAGGTTTCC
>JAESTF010000098.1 GCA_016763795.1 Flavobacteriales bacterium | reverse complement strand
TGCGTATTAGCAGGAGAGAGTTGTGTAAAGTTCAGAGTCTATGGAAGGTCGTTTTATGGAGATCAGAATACTGATGCATGGTATGCTTTTGCCTTTGATAATTTTGAGATTAAAGATGGATCAGATGTTGGTGTAACAGCTTATATAGATCCAGCACCAAGTGGTTGTTTGTATTCAGTTAATCAACAGCTTACAGTTACAGTTTATAATTGGGGATGTATTCCTGTGAGCAATGTACCAATCCAAAGTGATATAACTGGAGCAATAACTACCACTTTAAGTGGAACGGTTCCAGGACCAATACCAGGAGGAGGTTCGGTAAATTATACTTTTCCTGTAACATTTAATATGCAAGGCATTGGTACATACATTTTTTCTACATTTACTTTAGCACCTGGTGATTTCTTACCAAGTAATGATACATTATCAACTTCAATAAATGTTACACAACCAATTATTACAACCTTCCCTCATTATGAAGATTTTAATACTGGAGCTAACTTTTGGATTCCATCAGGAAATAATCCGCCAACCAATGGAAACAGGAACTTTGTACTAGGAGCATTACCCTATTTAAATGGTCCACAAGGAGCAGGTGATAGTTGGTACGTAGAAGCCACAGGTAATGCATGGGATTGGATATGGGTAGAAAGCCCAGTATTTGATTTTAGTGCTTTAACTAATCCTCAATTATCATTAGATGTTAAACTTAGTTTAAGAAATACCAATAACCAATATTATATACAATACTCAACCAATGGAGGAACGACATGGACAAAATTAGGAAATAGCTCAGATCCAAATTGGTATAATGCATCCAATGTGTTCACCAGTAGCTATTTAACTCCAGTGGATAATTGGACAAGAATGGAACATGAATTATGTGCTTTAGCAGGAGAGGGTTGTGTAAAATTTAGGGTTTATGGAAGGTCATGGTATGGAGATGTGAATACACCAAATTGGTATGGGTTTGCTTTCGATAACTGGCACATTACAGACACACCATTGGATGCAGCGTTAGATATAGTAATAAGCTGTTGGGGAAGCCAATATCAGATAGATGTTACTGTTATAAATAATGCGTTGCCATGTACAGGAACACCAGTTATAACAGATTTAGATTTAACTTATGTTATTGATGGAGGTGCCCCTACAACAGTAAGCTATAACTCATTAAACATTGGGGGAGGAAGTTCAACAGTATTAACATTACTTAATACAACAATACCAACAAGTAGTAGTACAGTTCAGGTTTGGGTTACTTTCCCGAATGGATTTAATGATCAAATTTTTCAGAATGATACAACTTACGGAGTTGTTGCTAATTTCCCTAATTGTAATGACCATTGTAGTAATGCGATAGATTTAGGATTAGGAACAACAACGGCAACCCAAAATAGTAATGGAACAGTAAATCCATTTGAGGATCCAAATTTTTCACCTTGCGGAGCTATCACAGTAGAAAATACAGTATGGTACCAATTCACTACAAATAGCTCGGGAGATAGTGTAACAGTAATTTTTGATAATCAATTGTGTTCTCCATCACAAAACGGAATACAGGTTTCAATTGATAGTGTAGGTACAGCTTGTGATTTTACTACTTATGCTAATATGTATTGTTCAGCAGCAAACGATACAGCAGCATTTCAATATGGACCAGTTTTATTACCTCCAAACACTACTTATTATATCGCTATAGATGGTTTTGCCGGGAGTGATTGTAATTTTGATATTACCATTACTGGAGCAGTAAACCCTCCATTACCTATAAAGTTATTATCTTTTGAAGCTCAGTGTGGTACAGAGGAAAGAACAATAGAATTAACATGGATGTCTGCTACAGAGATAAATAATGATTTTTATACCATTGAAAGAAGTATAGATGCTTTAAATTTTGAAGTTATAGCAACCGTTAATGGTGCTGGGAATAGCAATAATATAAATAGTTATTATTTTAAAGATAAACATTTTTTGACTGGTCAAGTTTATTATCGATTAAAGCAAACTGACTTCAATGGTAACTATGAGTATTTTGATATAAAAGCGGTAGATTGTTTTGTTCCATCCATTTTAGGAATATATCCAAATCCGACAAGCAATGCATTTACAATTAGTTTAAATGAAGTTACAGATGGAAATATTGTAATTGAAATGTATAACTCAATAGGGCAAAAAGTTATAGAAAGAATAATTGAAGTTGAAAATGAAATAGTGAATGAATTAATAGATGTGGATCACTTAGGAGAAGGGATTTACTTTATTAATATTAAAATAGGTGATACGTTGGAAACTAAAAAAATAGTGATAGAAAGATAGATTAAATTTTTCGGAGAAATAAAATGGAAATAAAAAAAGCATATACAATTTTATTGAGAAGAAATGTTTCTTATTTACTGATGCTATGTTTAGTTTTTGTTTTGAATATAAATGAAATAAAAAGTCAAACAGTAGTTTATTCTGAAGGTTTCAATTCAACCCTTGGGGCTAGTGGTTGGACAATAACTGATTTAACAGTACCTTTTACAAATACTACTTTTTTCGGGTTTTTAAATACTTGGCAAGTAAGTGATGCGGAATCTGGAATGGCCGCGAACACATGTGGGGCAGGAGGAGCGGGGAATTCATCTTTACATTGCGGAGCAGTTGGGTTAGGCGCGTTAGGCGCGGCATATATATCAAATGCTAGAACAAACAGAAGAATCTCTTCTCCAAATACTAGTACTATTGGGTCAACTAATTTAACATTAAGTTTTAACTATATAGGTAACGGAGAAGCCAATGATGATAGGGCTTACTTGCAGTACAGCATCAATGGTGGACCAACATGGGTTAGTGTTGCTGGAGGCCCAACAACATCTAATCCTGCGTTACCTGGGGGAGCAAGTTTAAATAACCTTAAATCTCAAATATGTGGAGGGGGGCAAGGTAGGTGGACAAATATTACTTGGGCTATGCCAGTAGCTTGTGAAAATATCCCTAACTTAAGAGTGGCTTTTGTGTGGCAGAATGATGATGACGCTATTGCAACAGACCCTTCTTTTGCTGTTGATGATGTAATAATAACAAAACCGGCAGGTGGTTTACCAATAGCTTTATTGTCGTTTAATACAACCTGTATCGAGGGTTATAATGAATTAAGCTGGAAAACAGCTACAGAAATTAATAATGATTTTTATACCATTGAAAAAAGTATTGATGCTAAAAATTTTGAAGTAATTGCAAGGGTTAATGGGGCGGGGAATAGCAATAATATAAATAGTTATTATTTTAAAGATAAACATTTTTTGACTGGTCAAGTTTATTATCGATTAAAGCAAACTGACTTCAATGGTAATTATGAGTATTTTGATATAAAAGCGGTAGATTGTGGAGCCTCATCAACTATCTCTATTTATCCTAATCCAGCTAGAGGCGAATTCACGGTTACTATAAACCAATATTCAATAACTGAAATAGTGATTGAAATATATAATTCTCTTGGTCAGAAAGTAATTGAAAAAATAATACAACCAAAAAGTAATTCGATAAATCAAAATCTAATTATAGATGAATTGAATCAAGGAATATATTTTGTAAAGTTAAAACAGGAGATCAGATTAGAACGAAAAAATTAATAATAGAAAGATAGATACTCATGATAAATAAAATTGTTACAACCTTAATATTGCTAATATCAACATCAGTTATTGGTTATTCTCAGATAATTTTTTCTGAAAACTTTGAGAATGTTATATATCCTAACTTACCAGTAAATTGGACAACAAGTTCACTAGATACGAATGGAGGGTTTTATACTGGAAATGCTGATAGTGCTAGTATTGGTGGGTTTTGGCTTGTAGAGGATCATACATCATTTGTTATGAGTAATGATGATATATGTCTTTGTGATGAATCAGATGACTTTTTAATAACTCCTTCTGTTGATTTTTCATCAAATATAGGAGCAACTATATTTTTAGAATTTGATACTTGGATGGAAGATTTGTGGCAAGGAATTGCTACAATTAAAATAGACACAGGTTCGGGATGGATAGATGTTTACACGATAGAACCTGTACCATTTTGGCAAACAAGAATAGTTAATCTTTCTCAATTTGCTGGTTCTTCAAATGTTTTAGTCGCATTTCATTACAATGATGAAGGAACTTCAGGTCTGGGTCTTGCAGTCGATAACGTTTCTATTTATATACCTTCTAATCAAAACGATGCAGCAATCTATTCCGTAAGTAACACCTATAGTAACTATACAGAAATACCCTATTCACAACTTTCTCCAATAACACTTTTTTCAACAGTTTATAATAATGGAGTGGATACTTTGCAAGGTCTAAAGTTAATAGCATCATCTGCCCAAACGGGTTATGAAGATACTGTGTTTATTGGCACGTTAGCTCCTGCAGAATACTCATCATTTACTTTTACAGATAATTGGATTATTACAACATCAGCAGCAAACACTTTCGGAGTTTCTTTTACAATATCTCATAATAATACAGATAATTTTTCTGGAAATAACTCCAAACTAAGTGTACTTCAAGTTTCTGACAGCATTATGGCAAAAGAGGGAGGTGTTTTGGGTGATATTCAAATACCTTTTGATGGGGAGACGATAGCACAAGCATTTAACGTTTTCCAAAAAGATACGATGACGTCAATATCATTAAACTTGTCTTTAGCAAATACTAATGATTCTTTGGAGTTTCTCATTTACACAATGCAAAATGATATACCGGACAGTATTATTTATACTTCAGAAATTTTCACTTCCCTTTCCGTTGGTTGGACAACTTACAACCTAATTAATGAAATAGAACTAGATACGGGTTATTATGCTTTAGCTGTTCGGAAAATTGGAGGAGGAATAACAGGGCTTTCTGCTTCAAAAAATTATTACGTTCCAAATACAACATTTACAACACATTTCTTTTTTGTTTCATTTTTTTGGTATATTGATGAACAGGGTTACGCTGGAACCTCAGGGGTTCACCACACTTATTTGCTTAGACCTAATTTTGCGAATAAACTTGGATCAGTTAGCATTAAAGAATTGTCTAATTTAAGTAGTAAAATTTATCCTAATCCAACTAATGGACTTATTAATATATATTCAGAAGGAATAATAGATAAAGTACATTTATATGATGTGACAGGAAAATTAGGGCATGAGGTCAATTCAAACAGTAATAGAAAGCAATTAAACTTATCGTTTTTAGATAAAGGGATTTATTTTATTGTTATTAATTCATCTAAAGGTCTTAAATCTGCTAGAATTATTTTACAATAAGAGAGAGCTCATTTTAATAAAACTTTCCAAGCATCTAAAACTTTTCCTTGTTCAATATAGGATTGTGCAATTTGGTGTTTTTCACCTTTCCGAGCATTAAAATCTGTTACTTCTTGTTCTGTGGGGATTGCTTCAACACTTCCTAATAAGCCTAAATCATTTCCTGTTAAAACTGTACTATTTCTAATACCTTCAGGTATTTGATCTACACCAATGCCAATAGTAGTTATTGGTTTTTGAATTTCGAACATCGAATTTTTATCGGCTCTACAATACCAGTTTCCACCCATACGGCTAACCAAATCAATTTTATGTTGGTCTATCATTCCGTTGCCATCTAAAACAGCTTCGTTAATGTGAATTTTAACAACTTCGCAAATAACTAAATTGCCAGCACCACCGTTTTGTCCTAGTTCAATAATATCATTTACTTTACATTCAAATTGAACAGGAGATTCTTTAACTCTAAATGGTTTTATTATATCCGAAGGAACAGGTGTTAATCCTGCTTTTACAAACTCATCAACATCAGATTCATAAGGAGAACTGGATAATGACATTTGTTGTACAATATCATGATTTACAACATTAATGACTACTTCCTTCACTTCTTTTACATTGTCTAAAGTGTTTTTAGTAGCTCCAGTTCTTCCGCTTCTTGCAGGAGAAAAAACCATAATAGGAGGGTTTGCACTAAATACATTAAAAAAGCTAAAAGGACTCAAATTTGCATTCCCATTTTTATCAATTGTACTTGCAAATGCGATTGGACGCGGCCCAATAGCACCTAATAAATAACGATGAAGTTTCGGAATTTCTAACTTTTTTGGATCAATACTTAACATATTTATTATTATTTATAATACTTAAAAAACAGATTCATCACTTCATTTTATATGGAAGTATAATTTTCTGTAAAATTTTGTTCAGAATAACAAACTAAGGTATAGTAATTTCTTGCTCTATACTATTAACGTTTACTGTAGCTTTCTCATCACAACTAGAACCAAAATCTAAGATTCTTCCAGGTTTGTTTTCAGGATTTATTGTTACCGTTCCTGAACTAATCCAATTACAACTTCCTGATAGTACAAGGTCTTTAGTGAAAGTTGCAGTGTATTCATTACCACGATATGTAGAGCCTGAAGCAGAACCTGTTATGGTATAATTATCATCTGTAACTATAGCAGTAGTTGCTCCAGTATTTATGGCTACACGTTGACTTCCAGAAAATGACATTGTTTTATTATTGGGACTTATAATTTTAATATTATTTATGTTGTATGAGTAAACAGGTAAAGTACCATTTAAACCGCTATACGAGTAAGAAATAGTTCCTGTTCCAATTTGAAAACTTCTATAAGTGTAATTGTTAAAAGTGATATTTACAAGACTTCCTAAAATATCATATTTGCTATTAAAAATTGCATAAATAGCTCCAGATCTTTCATTACAAGTTCCGTTAAATTGGACAGTAATACTCATAGGTGTACTTGTTGTATCAACGATTAAAGTATCACAACCAAAAAGAGAACTAGTATCAGTTAAATTTATTGTAGTAATTCCTTTTGAGCTATTTGCTGCTTGGTGTACAATCTTAAACGCATCGTAAATAATAGATTGTGCTGAAGCAAAATCTTCTGAAGAATTAATTGTTGTATCTAAATCCCTGTCGGAGTTTTTACTGCAACTGAATAAGAGAATTAAACTTGATACTAAAACTATATTTAATGTTCTCATAGATTTTTCTTTTTATCTAATCTTAATGACCTTTCGATAGGCTCAGGATGATATTTATTGAAAGACAATAATTCTACCCTAAAATTAGCTCAATTTTTCATAAACAACAAATGAGTAAGGGAATTGGTGTTTTTCGTCAACAGGATTATTTGTTTCTGAAACCTTTTTCCAAACTGTATTATCTATTTTAGGAAAAAAAGTATCTCCTTCAAATTCCTGATGGACCTGGGTAATGTACATTTTATCGATTAAATCCTTTTCTAAAGCCTCTTTGTAAATTTGACCACCACCAATAATAAAAAGTTCAGTTTCATTATTGTTTTTAGCATGCTCAATAGCAGCTTCTAAAGAATGTAAAACAACGCAACCTTCTTCATTAAAACTTGTCTGACGTGTTAAAACAATATTTATCCTGTTGGGAAGGGGTCTAAATTTTTTAGGAATAGAAATGTAGTTTTTTCGACCAGTAACAATATGATGATTTAAGGTGGTTTCCTTAAAGAACTTCATATCATTTGGTAAACGCCAAATCAAATCATTGTCCTTACCAATTACATTATTTTGAGCAATAGCTACAATTAAAGAAGTAATCATTTTTGAGATAGCCATTTTTGGTGAACATTATTTTTCTTGCCAGTATCATTTAATATAAAATAACTTGCGCTACCTTTTTCTAATAATGGAAATTTTATAGTTTGAATGATGTTATCTCTACTAATCAATAGTGATATTTCATCACCAACATTTTTAGCATCAACAAAATCATTAATGTTTCCATTAACTCTAAAACCATCAATGGCTAAAATTTCATCATTAACATTGAGTCCACCAATATAAGCCGAAGAACCTCTATAAACTCGTCTAATTTTATTGTTAGACTCTGAAATCCCTAAACTAGGATCTTTATTTATAACAGTTTCAACAGTTAACCCTGCATAACCAAAAATTGTGTTGTAATCAAATGTTTCTGTTCCATTAATGTATTTCGCAAAGAAATCAGTTAATTTTAATCCTGATATTTTTTCTAATGTACTTTGCATTTCTGCAGGAGTAAAACCTCTGCCTTGTTTTTTGTAATATTCATTATACAAGTGTTGCATCACATTATCTAAATTCTTTTTACCATTAGTATTTTTGATAATCATTAAATCGAGCATATTGGCAACAACGCTTCCTTTAGAGTAATAGGAAATAGTGGTGTTATAACTGTTCTCATTTGGTCTATATGCTTTAATCCAAGCATCAAAACTAGAATGTGCCACAGGTTGAACTTTGTTTCCTGGTTGATTTTCTATGTTACTAATAGAACCTCTAAATTTTCTAATGATTGTTTCTTCGTTATAAACACCTGCTCGGTACAATAGTAATTCATCATAATAACTGGTAAAACCTTCCATAACCCATAAAAGACTTGTATAGTTTTCATTGTTATAATCGAACGGACCTAAAGCCATTGGTCTAACTCTTTTAACATTCCATAAATGGAAATACTCGTGAGCAACTAAGCTTAAAAAACCTTTGTAAGCAGAACCTTTATAGGTCCAACGGTTAACTTCTAAAGTTGTAGAACTTAAATGCTCTAAACCACCGCTACCACGTGTTAGGTTATGAATGATAAAAGTATATTCTTTATTAGGGTTCACACCAAAAACATCAGTACAAGCTTGGGTAATTTTAGCCATATCTACTTTTAGTTTTTCAATATCGTAATTACCTTTTCCATACATTGCAACGTGGTGTATAACACCTGCCGAAGTAAAATCAAATGTTTCTTGATTTCCTATTTCTACAGGAGAATCAACCAAAATATCGTAATCAGGAGCTTGGTATTGAAATCCAACTTTTGAAATATTCTTTAAAGAAGTGCTTACTTTTTTCCAACCTTTAAAAGGTATGATGGTTAGGTTGTGAGGTATGTTTCTTAACTCATCAATAAACATAAACATACTTGTGCCGTTAAAATACGCATGCGAAGCATCTACAAAGCTTGTTCGTACACTTAATTCAAAAGCATATATTTTATAATCAATAACAACATCGCTAGCTTTTTCAGCATAAATACGCCAAGTGTTTTTATTAATTTTTTCTGACTTAAGGATATTTTTATTAGAAGTTGCAACTAAATCTTCAACTCCTTTTGCAAACTCTCTAACTAAGTAAGACCCTGGTGACCAAACAGGCATTTGTATATCAAAATAAGCCTTTTGATAATCGGTAACATTCATTTTTACATTGTAGTAATGTGTATGAGGTTCTGGCATAGAAACTTCATAGCTTATGGTTGTTGCTTGTAATAAAAAACTTGGTAGAACTAAGAGTGCTAAAAATATTTTTTTCATGAAATTTATATTAATGAGAAAAGTAAAAATAGCTAATATTAATTAGCTATAATGAAAGTCTATTGTATTTATTTTGAGAGATAATAAATAAAGAAATCCGTTAAATATAAGAGTATTTAAAGTTTTAAATTTTTACAGAAAATATAGTATTTATGTACCTTTTTTAGCACTTTTACGTAATGTTAAAGATGTTTAAAAACTGTAAAATATTATTACTGAGTTTATTTCTTTTTATAGGAAGTAAATCATCTTTAGCCCAATGCCCACAATTTTTTGATTCTCAAGGTATTTTAACAAATACACCACAATGGGTCAGTTGCTTTGGTATAAATTATAATCTTAATTTAATATCAGATTTAAACATAGGAAATTATTCGATAGATTGGGGAGATGGCTCTCCAATAACTTCGGGAAATGGATGGTTGGCTAATACCTCTATACCACATAACTATACAGCTACTATTGCTAATTATAATGTTACAATTACATTGCCAGATGTTCCTTGTGTAATAAATGGATTAGTATAATGGAGGAACCGTCCAATGCCTCAATTCAAATACCGTTTGGTGGATTAACAAGTACATGTGCTCCAGGAAGTTTGGATTTTATTAATTCATCAACCGATGTTTCTACAAACACTGTTTTTACTTGGGATTTTGGTGATGGATCACCCGTTCAAGTTTTTAATAGTACTAACGTAGGTCAAACGCTTTCACATCTTTATCTAGAGGGAACTGTAAATTGTGTAACGCAAGTAACCTTAAATGCAGAAAATGTTTGTAATACCCTTCAAGGAGGAGCAAGTGTAGCGACTTTTAATCCAATAAGAATTTGGGATATTGATGATGCCGCAATTACTGCTTCTGTAACATTATTATGTTATCCTGATACTACAGTAACGTTGGATAATACTACGAATAGAAATTGTTTTGCTCAAGGAAATATAGCTCAACGTTATGAGTATTGGAATTTAGGTGATTATTGGGGGATGGGCTCTGATTCTATTTTAGATTGGACAGCTTGGCCACCTACTTTGCCATTAATAATCGAATATCCGGGCATTGGAACTTATACTGCAATGTTGGTTGATAGTAGTTTTTGTGGTTTAGATACTGCTTTTATAACGATTCAGATTGTACCGCCACCAACAGCTGCTTTAACAATTAGTAAAGATACTATTTGTGAGAGAGAGAATGTGACGTTTAATAATTTATCGGGAGGTGGAGCAAACTCTTATATGTGGAATTTTGGCGATGGAACAGGTTGGCAAAATCTTGGTGTTGGAGGAACAGCTCATACCTATAATTTTAGTGGAGATTATGTAATCCAAATTGCAGCATTTATTGCTGGAGGAACAGCAAGTTGTACAGACACAGCTACAATTCCATTACATGTTTTACCAAGTCCTGTGGCTAATTTTAATTTTGATAATAATAATGGTTGTGATAGTTTGTCGGTTACTTTTACTGATTTTTCATCAGCAGATGTTGTCGGTTGGCAATGGGATTTTGATAATGGAAATTTTAGTGTATTACAAAACCCTCCAACACAATTTTATGCTACCCCAGGAAATTATAATGTTCAGATTGATGTGACTAGCAATAATAATTGCTTGCATTCAATTACTCAAGTCATTAATGTGTTTGAATCTCCCGTACCGAGTTTTATACCAACAAGTGTTTGCCAAAATGTTCTGTCAGCTTTTACAGATCAGTCAACCAGCTCAGTAGGAGATCCAATTGTTACTTGGGGTTGGGATTTTGGGGATGGTAATTCAAGTATGCAACAAAATCCAACCCATATTTATACTATTTCAGGACCAGTAAATGTAATACTTGATGTAAGTACAGCTAATTGTTCTGCTTCTGATACAATAACTGTTACAGTAGAAACAGCTCCAACTGCAAATTTTACAGCAAATATCTCAGTTGGATGTGCTCCTCTTAATGTTAATTTTGCAAATACATCAACTGTTAATGCAGTTAATTTTACTTGGAATTTTGGAGATGGAATTATATCTACGATGACTAATCCAACACATATATTTACTAACACCTTTGGCTTTGATACTATTTATACGATACAATTAATTGCTCAAACTTTATTTGGATGTGCCGATACTACATATCAAACAGTAACGGTATTTCCTAAACCTACAGCAGTTTTTACAGATAATTCGGTTTTAAACTGTGCACCTTTAATCGTGTCATTTAGCGCAACTCCTTTTCCTGGTATTAGTTATGAATGGGATTTTGGAGATGGATCACCATTTGATAACAGTCAAAATCCAACACATATTTATAATAACCTAACACAGTTTCAGGATACGAATATTGTACGATTAGTTGTCACAAGTATAAATGGATGTACTGATACAGCTTTAGGTGGAGTAATCGTTTTTCCTGAACCCATATTTAATTTTACTACAGCTCCAGATTCAGGATGTAGCCCTTTATTGGTTAATTTCCCATTTGTAGGTCTAGGGATTGCTAACTCTTGGGAGTGGAATTTTGGAGATGGATCGCCAGCAGTATTTATTCCAAATCCAACACATTCTTATGTGAATATAACAACTAATAACTTACCGTTTACAGTCCAGTTAATTGCAACATCATCATTTAGCCTTTTTGCAACAAATCCAGCAACTTGTATAGATACGAGCTTCGCTCAAGTACTTGTTTTTCCAAATCCTACAGCACAATTTTCAACAAATACAAATACAGGCTGCCATCCTTTACCTGTTGATTTTACAAATACATCTTTAGGTGGTAGTCTTTTTCACTGGGATATGGGAGATGGAACTACTAATGATACCTTAGTTCCTAATTTTTCACATACCTATACAAATACAACAGGAGCTCAACAAATTTATGGCGTTATTCTAATTGCAGAAACCGATAAAGGTTGTATGGATACTGCATTTCAGAATATAAATGTTTATCCAGCTGTAACGGCTATTTTTGATTATGATACAGCAGGTTGCAGTCCTTTTGATGTTGAATTTGTTGATCTTTCAGTAGGAGCATTAAATTACTCTTGGGATTTTGGAGATGGTTCTCCGCTAGAGAATGCACAACATCCGACACATCAATACATTAATCTAACAACGATCAATGTTAATTATATCGCAACTTTAATTATAGAATCTACTTTTGGATGTTTTGATACGGTACAACATATTATTACTGTTTATGCAACTCCAGTTGTTTCATTTATTCCTTTCCCAACTACCCAAACATTCCCGAGTACAACTGTTGCAGTAACCAATACTTCAGTTGTTGGTCCTTGGCAATATTCTTGGGATTTTGGTGATACAACAACATCAAATTTACAAAACCCGCCAAATCATGTTTATCCAACGTGGGGTGTTTATGATATTGTTTTAATAGCAAGCAATGCAAATTGTGCAGATACAGTAACTGAAACAATAACTATTATTGCTCCAGTTCCTATTGCCGATTTTGAAGGCCCTGCTCAAGGATGTAGACCGTTAGAAGTTCCGTTTACCAATAATTCTTTGTTTGGAGACACGTATTTATGGGATTTTGGTGATGGAGGAGTATCAACTCAGTTTCAACCAATTTATACGTATTACAATCCAGGAACATATACTGTTAAGTTAATTGTTACAGGAGCAGGAGGTCAAGATATTCAAATGCAACAATTAATTATTGATGTTTATCAAAATCCAAACGCCTTGTTTACAGTTAATCCAACTACTGTGTTTATTCCTAATGAACCCGTGTTAATGTTTAACCTATCTAATTTTGCTACATCTTATCTCTGGAATTTTGGTGATGGAAATACTTCAACAGATGAACACCCTCAACATCTTTATACACAATTGGGTGTTTATGATATTGTGCTAATTGCTTCAACACCAAACAACTGTATAGATACATTTACTTCGTTAGCTGGTATACAAGCATTATCAGAAGGAGATATTTCTATACCAAATGCATTTACACCAAGTACTGGAGGGGGGAATGGAGGTTTCTTTTCGAATGGAGATACAGATAATGATGTGTTTCATCCAATAATAATTGGAGCAGATGAGTATGAGTTAAATATTTTTAATAAATGGGGTGAATTACTTTTTATAAGTGTGGATGTAAATATTGGATGGGATGGTTATTATAGAAATGAATTAAGTAAACAAGATGTTTACGTTTATAAAATAAAAGTTAAATACCTTGATGGAAGATCAGAATCTTTTGTCGGAGATGTAACATTATTAAGGTAATATAATAGAGGAATGAGGTATTTCGTAATCGTAGTTTTTTTAATGTGTGCTATTACAGCATATACACAAGAACAGTCGAAAGAATTTAAGAAATCATTTAATACAGCAAATAAGCAGTATAAAATGGGAGATTATTATGGTGCACTTAAGATTTATGATAAGATAATTCAGGAAGATTCAGAAAATAAAGCACTAAATTTTAATATGGGAGTTTGTAATTACCATATTAGAAATTATAAAAAAGCAGAGGCAAATTTTTTAAAATCAAGTAGCACAATTAGTTTAGAGCTATTTAGATACAAAGCATTAATCGCGCATACTAATATGAAATTTAAAAAAGCATTAAATTATTTTAATGCTTATAAATTAATTTCAGGAGAGAAAGAAATTACAAATGAAGAAATTAATAGATTAGTTCAGAAAACAAAATATGCACAAAAGGCAGTTTTAGATAAACGAAATGTATTAATTCAGAATATAGGAATAACAATAAATACTGAGTATCAAGAATATGTTCCGTTAATTTCAGCGGATGAGCAAATGATGCTATTCACATCAAGAAGACCAGGTGGCGTAGGGGGGGGATTAGATCCGAACGGAAGACCTTTTGAAGATGTATATCTAACTGTTAAAGAAAAGAACGTTTGGAATGTACCTAAACTGTTAAAGGAGGGTATTAATACTAGCACAAACGATGCTTGCGTAGGACTTTCTGCTGATGGGCAACTATTGTTCTTATTTAAACCATCGGAAGATTTAAGAACAGGGGATTTGTATCAAAGCAGAATGGGACTGGATGATTGGGAAGCACCAATTAAATTGGGTTCAAACATTAATTCGGAATACAATGAAACAAGTGCTTGTATTACGTTGGATGATAAAGTGCTTTATTTTTCGAGCGATAGACCTGGAGGTTTCGGAGGCAAAGATATTTATAAAGTAATTCGGTTACCAAACGGAAAATGGAGTAGAGCAATCAACCTAGGGGCTCTTATTAATACTCCTTATGATGAAGATGCCCCATTTATTCATACCGATGAAAAAACACTTTACTTTAGCTCTAAAGGGCATGAAAATATGGGAGGGTATGATATTTTTAAAACTGTTTTAGAAAACAGAAAATGGACGGCTCCAGAAAACTTAAAATACCCTATTAATACAGTACAAGATGATATTTTTTTTGTGCTCTCTGCAAGTGGAAAGGTTGGTTATTATTCTTCATCTCGTGAAGGTGGTTTTGGTGGACAAGATATTTATAAGGTAGTGTTAAAGGATGAAAATGTACAGCAACACGTGTTAAAAGCTATTATAAAATCTAAAAAAGGAAAAGAGGTGTTGTTTGCTAAAATTACCTTAATAGAAAATGAATCGAAAAAAGTACAAGGAATTTATAAATCGAATAGCAATACTGGAAAATTTATAATGTTAGTCGATCCAGAAAAATCTTATAATGTTATTATTGAATCTGATAGCTATCATTCATATACCGATGAGTTAGATTTTGATGTAACAAGTAATAAACGCTTCGAATTTAATTTAGAAAAGAAAAGTGATAAATAGATTGAAAGCAATACTTGTCTTAGGTATGCTTTCATTAACTGTTGGAGGTATTTGCCAAGATATGCAATTTACTCAATTTAATGCAGCGCCATTATATCTAAATCCAGGATTTACTGGAGCAACAATAGAACATCGTTTTGCAACTAATTACCGTAACCAATGGGCAGGAATACCTGGTCATTTTGTAAACTATACGTTTGCTTATGATTATAATTTGGCAGAGTTTAATAGTGGTTTAGGGTTGCTGTTTGCCAGAGAACAGGCAGGTACAGGTAATCTAGGGAATACAGAAATTGCATTGTTATATTCTTATCATTTTCAGATTGATAAAAAAATATTTATACAACCAGGTATTAAGTTTAATTATGTAACCAGAGGTGTAGATTTTTCTAAATTAGTGTTTAACGATCAATTATCAAGAGGAGGAAGTAGTATTACTTCTGATGATATAAAAATTGATAATGTAAGCTACATGGATTTAACAGCTGGGTTTTTAGTGTATTCCGCAAAGTTTTGGGGTGGAATTTCATTAAACCATCTAAACGAACCTAATCAATCACTAAATAATGGTGATAGCCGTTTGTATATGAAATTTTCGGCACATGGTGGTTATAAATTTAATTTAGCCGAAGGTGGTAGAAAAACATTAAATACCTCTTATTTTAATGTAGCATTTCATTATAAAGCACAACAAAAATTTGATCAGCTAGATATTGGAGCTTATTATACAAGACAACCTTTTACATTTGGTATTTGGTATAGAGGGATCCCAATTATAAAATCGTACGAAGGGGTTTTAAATAACGATGCTTTGGCCATTATTTTGGGATATGAGATAATAGATTACAATTTAAAAATAGGATATAGCTATGATATAACTGTTTCTCGTTTGGCAGCTAATTCTGCAGGTTCTCATGAAGTTTCATTGATTTATGAGGTGGCAAGTAAACGAAAAAAAAGGAGAAGTAAACGCTTTTTTGTTCCTTGCGCTAAGTTTTAATTTTTCAAATACTAAGATACAAAATTTAGGAAAGCAGTGACTTCAAAAGAGTTGGAGTTAGATCTTATACAACAAACCTCTGGGCTATAATTGGTGGGGTATGTTTTATTTGGTAATAGATTTAGCTAATTGGGGATGAATATGAGTTTAAGGGGTGATTTTGGACAGATATGACTGTTTTATCGCTGGCTTTTTTCATTTTTAGGTAAAGGGTTGTTAAATGGACTCGTTTTAAATGGATAAATCATTTGTTTAACAAATCCTTTTGGAAAATCTGTTTCTTCTAGTCCAGTTCCTTTTGGCCAAGTGTTTTTAGGCAGGTAATAAGTGCCAAAAATCATATCGATAAACGGGAATACCACGGCAAAGTTTTTCCCATAAAACTCAGGCTCTTTGCAATGATGCCAATGGTGGTACTGAGGTGTAGTTATTATATAGCGTAAAACACCAAAGTTTACTCTGGTATTAGCATGTATTAATACAGCGTGAATAGCAATGAATACTATGTAGACACTAAAGGTAATGGTAGAAAATCCCATTACGTATAACGGAATAAAAGACATAGATCGAACTACGAAAATATCAACAAAGTGAGTTCTTGAACCTGCAAGCCAATCCATATTACGGGTGGAATGATGAATAGCGTGGAATTTGAATAAGTATAAGTTGGTATGAAAAAATCTATGGGCCCAATATTGGAATAAATCTGTAAGGAAAAGTGCTAAAAAGAGCTCAATAAAAAAAGGTAAACTTTGGACCCATGTATGAAGAACTCCTAGATTTAACCATCCGAAAAAAGCGACAGCAGGTTTTTGAGAAACAATTCCGAAAAATTGAATCAATAAGTGACTTATGGTAAAGTAAAGTAAATCGGTTCTCCATTCGGAATGAAATTTTGTTTGTTTCTTGTTTTTTGGGAAAGCCAATTCTAATGGCACAAAAATAAGCACCATCAAGAATAAGTCTAACAGTAGCCAATCCAATCCTAAACTCCAATTTGCTTTTTCAACGGAACGTCCCTCAACAGTAAAACCTCCTAACAGTATTGCAGAGAAACAAAGTGTCATAGCAATTACAGCGTGTTTCTTTTTATTACTAAGGTAAAAGCTAAGTAACGCAAATCCAAAAGAGCTAATGATAGAAAAGAGCATTAGTGTTTCTACCATTTTAGGTGAGTAAACATTTCTCAAATCCGAAGTGGTTAGGTATTCAGGGAACTTAAAGCACAAAATACCTAACAAGGATAATATTGCCAAAAAAATGGAAACATATCCACTTATTATTCCTTCTCCTATTTTTAGTCTAGTTGGTTCCATAGTCTTGGATTCAATTTAATTAACGCCAACGCCCTTATTGGAACTGTTTTAATGTTTCTTACGTGTTGTTAAACGAAAGTACAGATTTTTAGAGAGAGAATCAAATACTTATTTTTTTCCAATCACCCCATTTTAAGTAAGCAAAAGACATTAAACCGAGTAATCCGAAATAAATAAATTCTGAACACCAAACAATAGGTAAAGAAGATTTTAAGGTGATGGCAACATAATAAGTAATTACCAAATAAATGGAGATGGTAATGAATTCAATTAATAAAGAAGTTTTGGTATTTCCCGTTCCGCTAACACCATTAAAAAGGATAAATGCGATGGAAAAAAAGAACATGGTAGCACTAATTACATTTAATGTAGGTAAAGCAGCATCGATAAGTAAAACATCATTGGTGTACAAACCTATCATTTGTGTAGGAAAAAAGAGATTAAATAGTAAAACTATAAAAGTGCTTACTAAGCTTAATAGCACTATCTTTTTTATGAGAGGGAGTACCTTATTACTGTTTCCTTCACCAATCAGATTACTAACTAAAGTATTGGTTGCAGAACTAAACCCAAATAACGGAATCATTAAAACCATATAAATACTTCGTATAATGTGAGAGGTGGCTAATTCTGTTTCTCCAATTTTTTCTATAATCATAAAAAAGATAAACCAAGAACTGATAGATAAAAAATTCTGCAGCATAATTGGGCTTCCAATGTTTAATATTCGATTAAAAATGATTTTATCAAAAAGGTTAAACCGAAATAAGTTGTATTTATTTAAGTCTATTTTTTTTAAGGTGTAGATAATAAAGAATAATAATGCTACTGCTTCGGAAATTACAGAAGCTAAAGCCGCTCCTTTAATACCCATTTTCGGAAAGCCAAAATTTCCAAAAATTAAACTGTAATCTAAAAACACATTGCTTAACATCATAACAATGGTAATTGGCATTAAAATTTTGGTTTTGGTAGTACCTACATAAAATGCAATGAAAACAAAGTTAATGTAAGCGAAAAATATTCCGAATGACCGGTAACTCAAATAGTTTAAAGAAGCTTCTAAAATATTGGAAGAGAGTGTAATCCGTTCTAGTAAAAAAGGCGATAAAAACTTCATAAAAAAGAAGAGAACAATGCTTAATGGAATAATGAAGTATAAGCTGTGGTCAACTATTTTACCAATTTGGTTGTAGTTTTTTTCTCCATTTCGTCTACCAATAATTATTTGGGCACCTGTAGTAAATCCCATTCCTGTAATTACTAATACAAAATAGAAAATACCTGCATTTCCTCCAGCACCAAGTGCAATATTGCTAACTTGTCCTAAAAACATAGTATCGGTAACATTTACTACGTTTTGCGCAATACCGCTAATAAT
>JAESTF010000097.1 GCA_016763795.1 Flavobacteriales bacterium | reverse complement strand
TCTCTCCAAGTCTGCATTTGAGTATCATTCTGAAACATTGAATAAATCTTTTCTGCAATGTGTTTTGGGTTATGATTTTTAATTACTTCACCAATTTGATAATGCAGTACTAAATTTTTCATTTCAGGTAAATTAGCAACTAAAACCGGTATTCCTGCATGGATATAATCAAACAATTTGTTCGGTAAAGCAAAACGATAGTTTAAGCCTTTATCTTCTTCTAAACTTAGACCTAAATCGGCTTGCTGAGTATATTTATGTAATTTTTCTAGTGGAATAGCTCCCAGCATTTTAACTTTTGCTGATAGATTTAGTTTTAGAATAAGAGCTTCAATTTGATTAGAAATATCTCCTTTTCCTAAGATATAAAGTATGGCATTGTTTATCTCTTGCATAGCTTCTACCATTTGTTCAATACCTCTATTCATGTTGATTGCACCTTGGTAAATAATTATTTTTTTGCCATCAGATTTAATATTTTTAACAGCTATTTTTTGTTTTTTTAGAGTAGGAACGTTTCTTAAAAGCTGAACTTTTATATTATATTCTTTTTCATATAAATTGGCAATAGATTGACTAACCGTTATAACATGTTTTAAATTAGGGAGAATGTTACGTTCAATACGTTTCCAAAATTGTTGCACTTTTGGACGGTTAATCAGTTCTGGTACTTCGGTAAAGTATTCATGACTATCAAAAATGAGTTTTTTATTTTTCCATTTAGAGATGTTGTAATTTGCCCAAAGTGTATCCAAATCATTACTCCATAAAACATCACTTTTTGTAAAAAGTAAAAATAAAAACAACCGAATATTGTAATTAGCATAGAATAAAGGGCCTTTATTAAACCAAAGTTTAAATCGTTTGGTTTGATATGTTCGATCTATTTTTTTACTATATGGTAAAACTCTACCAACTAATAAAACATCAAAATTAAGTTCCAATAATGTATTACAAATTTTATCGACACGTTGGTCCGTAGATAAATCATTGATTACAGAAACTATAATTTTAGGTTTAGTCATTAGTTGTAAAAATAACTCATAAATGTAACACTATCAACAATAGATTATGGATATTTATTTTACGAGATAGAAAAAAAATAGAGGTATTAAAATAAATTTGAAAAAGATTAAGTTTTATAAGTATGCAAAAAGTAGCTATAATTGAAGGAGGGTACAGTCACGAAAAAATTATTTCGTTAAAAAGTGCCGAAACAGTTTTTCAAAATATTGATAAAAAAAAGTACGATCCCGTTAAGGTAAGAATTGATGAAGAAGGTTGGTTTTCATATGATAATGGTGAAAAAATTGAAATAAATAGGAATGATTTTTCGTACAATAACATAAAATTTGATATTGCTTTTATAGTAATTCATGGGACTCCTGGTGAAGATGGAAAATTACAAGCCTATTTTGATATGCTAAATATTCCTTACACCACCTGTAGTCATTTAGCAGCAACTGTTACATTTAATAAATTTGTTTGTAACCAATATCTAAAAACTTTTGGTATAAAGGTTGCAGATGCTGTTTTAATTCGAAAAAATGAAAAGGTTAATAGCTCTGAAATTATAGAGAAAGTAGGATTGCCATGTTTTGTAAAACCAAATGATGGAGGGAGTAGTTTTGGAATTACTAAAGTAAAAAATGAAGATGATCTTGAAAAAGCAATTGAATTAGCACTGGAGCACGGAACACAGGCTATTGTTGAAAGTTTTATGAGTGGGCGAGAAGTTACCAATGGGATTTATAAAAACAAGAAAGGAATAGTTTCTTTGCCAATTACAGAAATCGTTACAGAAAATGATTTTTTTGATTTTGATGCGAAATATGAAGGAGAATCTAATGAAATTACTCCAGCAGGTTTGCCAACTGAAATTACAAAAAAGGTGAAATCGGTTACTAAAAAAATATATGAAATTCTTGATTTAAAGGGAATTGCTCGAGCTGATTATATTATTCAAGGAGAAGAACCTTATTTAATTGAGATTAATACTGTACCTGGGATGTCAGGTGAAAGCTTAATTCCTCAAATGGCAGAATATGAGGGTATCTCTTTAATGCAGTTGTTTAACGAAGTTCAAGAGGTTGCTACAATGAGGTGAGGTGCTTAGTTAATTTTTGTACAGCTTTACCTCTATGACTAATTTTGCTCTTTTCATCTAAACTCATTTCAGAAAAAGTAACATTAAACCCTTCAGGTTTAAAAATAGGGTCGTAACCAAAACCTTCTGAACCACTTTTTGTTGTAGTAATTGTTCCTTTAGCAATTCCTTCAAAGAGCGTTTCTTTTCCGTTAATAATTAGAGCAATAACGGTTTTAAATTGAGCATTTCTATTGGGGATTTTTTTTAGATTAACTAAAACCTTATCTATATTGTCATTTGAATCTCTTTGTCCTCCAGCGTATCGGGCAGAATAGATTCCAGGATCTCCATTTAAACTTTCTATCTCTAATCCAGTATCATCAGCAAAACAGTTGTAGCCATATTTTTTGTAAACATATTGTGCTTTTTGTAAAGCATTTCCAGCGATTGTTTCTGATGTCTCAGGAATTTCTTCAAAGCATTTAATATTTTCTAAACTTAATAGTTCAATACTATGTTCTAAAAGGTTTTTTATTTCTTTAATTTTATTTTTGTTATTAGTTGCGAAAACAAGTTGCATAAATTTAATTAATGGTTACGCTTCCAAATATAGGATTGTTTGATGTAGGTTTAAGCCTTGTTTATCTCGTAATTATTTATTTCTTCGCTGTTCGTTGTCAGAAAAATAAAATAGAAGATAACCCTGAATTTCGTTACTTTCTGTTCGGACTTTCTACTAAAATTATTGGTTCTATTACTTTTGTTATAGTGTCAATGTATTATTATCAAAAAGGAGATACATTTTTATATTTTCAGATAGCAGAGGATCTAAGAAGTCATTTGTTTGAAAATTTTGAAGAGACAATTAGTTTAATTTTTACTCCCTATCATGATTTAACAACATTTGAATACAATCCTTTAGAACAATACAACTATTATTATGAAAGAAGCTCTACTTGGTTTTTTTCTCGTATTGTTTTTATTTTTAATGTATTAAGTTTTGGTTCATATTTGGTTTCTTCTATTTTGTTTGGAGTAACTTCTTTTATTGGTTTGTGGTTAGGTTATAGAACAATGTGTAAACTATATTTACAAGCAACAAAAATGATGATTATCCCTTTCTTTTTAATTCCGACAGCTTTAATTTGGAGTTCAGGAATATTGAAGGATACAATTGTAATGGGTGTAATAGGTTTGTTGCTTTTCATTTTTTCAAATGTTTGTATTTATAAAAAAAAAATCTTGAGTAATCTTTTATTAAGTATTGTTTGTTTTTTTTTTGCTGTTGTTCCTTAAACCTATATTATTATTAATACTCGCTCCCTGCTTAATTTTATGGGGATTATCTTACTTGTTAAGAAATACTCTTTCTTTTAAGAGAAAAATAACTTTGGTTATCACTTTTTTTCTAATTGCGATTAGTTCGTGGTTTTTAATAAATAAAACTGTATTAAATGTAACTCCAAAATATCAAATGGAAAATCTATTACATACATTAGAAGGGTTTCATATTCAACACCCAAAACATATTATAGCAAATAGTTCGTATTCTTTGGGAGAAATAGATTATACTCCTATTGGGCTTGTTAAAAAAATACCTGAAGCCATTAATGTTACTTTATTTAGGCCTTACTTTTGGGAAGTGAAAAATTTACCAACCTTCTTAGCGGCTTCTGAATCATTTCTTCTTTTTCTTTTTGTCATCTTTTTATTTTTTACATTAAAAAGACAACACCTAATAAATGTTCTTAGAAATAGAGAAGTTATTTTTATGATAACATTTTCTTTTAGTTATGCTGTTATAACTGGATTAGTCGCTTATAATTTTGGGGCACTATCTCGGTTTAAAATACCAGTGGGTTTTTTTTTCTGCTTAGGATTAATACTAATCCTTTATAGTTCAAAAAAAGTAAAAATTACTATCAATAAAAAATAAGTAACTTTGGTTCGTATTAGATTATTCAGTTTATGATACCTGAAGTAGGCATTTTTGATTATATATTAGGGCTTGCTTACTTTATCCTCATTTATTTTTTTGCTTATGCCTATAAAAGCAAAAAAGAAGAAACGGATAATACCTACCAATATTTTATGTATGCACTTTCTACTAAAGTTTTTGGAGGCTTAGGATTCTTGTTTTTATCTGTTTATTACTGGGGAGGTGGAGATTCATTTTCTTATTTTAATACTGCCCATGATTATGCTATCTTCTTTTTAGAAGATTCTTCCCAAGCTTTAGATACATTATTTTTATCTTCGAAAGATATGAATTGGTATAAATATGAATGGGCATTTAATAGACACCATTTTTTAAATTCTCCAGCAACTTATACCGTTGTAAAAATTACATCAATAATCAACTTGATCAGTTTTAATTCCTATTTACCCTCCACTTTAATTTATTCAACCCTTTCTTTTCTTGGTGTTTGGAATATGTATTTTGTTTTTTGCAAATTATACCCTCACCTTAAAAAACGATTATTATATGGGTTTTTCTTTATCCCATCTGTAGTTTTATGGGGGTCTGGAATTTTAAAAGATACTATTACAATTGCTGCGATAGGGTGGCTAATGTATGCTTTTATAAACCTAGTTTTACTAAAAAGGAAAAAGACAAAAAGCTTGATTCTTATAGTAATTGCAACACTTTCAATTGCCTTATTGAAACCTTATATTTTATATGTTCTTTACCCTGCATTGTTTTTGTGGGTACAAGGAAATTTGAAATCATTAATATCAAGTAATTTACTTAGAAAATTATTTGCTCCTTTTATTGCAGTTATATTAATCATGAGCTCCTACTTTTTAAGTCAAAAACTTTCTGAAAATGCTGGAAAATATAGTATTAATAAATTGGAAAATACTTTAGAAGGCTTCCAATCATGGCATACTACGGTCTCTGAGAAGAAACATCAATCAGGTTACACCTTAGGGGATACTGATTTTTCTCCATTAGGAATTTTAAAAAAAATACCTTCAGCTATTGGTGTTACCTTTTTTCGTCCTTATATTTGGGAAGTAAACAATGCTTCTACCCTTTTAGGTGCACTCGAAGGACTAGTAATAACAATACTTACTATATGGTTACTACTTAAGTATCGTTTAAGATTGTTTCGACTAATCTACCGAAACAAAGATGTTTTATTCTTATTACTTTTCTCATTAATTTTTGGTGTAGTTGTTGGAATCAGTTCATATAATTTTGGAGCTTTATCTCGCTATAAAATGCCTGCACAGATGTTTTTTGTGGTAGGAATGATTTTAATTCTCGATAAAACCAATAAAGGAGGAATCGAGAATTGATTATTATAGAATAATAGTTAATGTGATTATAAGTAATAATCCTGTAAGACAACCTTTAATTAAAAATGGAGATTCAGCAATATAGATTAACATTTGTGGCAATTTGATTTTAGCGAATGGTTTAAAAAAACCAATTTTATAGAAGAGTTTCACTCTACAATAGTCTAAATATGGGTTCGTTTTGTAATCATTTGGGTAAAGTGAAATCTCTTCACTTAGAATCGTTGAAACAGCTTCATCTGTCAATAAACTAGACGGATCATAATGCCCATCAAACATATACCATTTACCTTTAAATTTATGTTCAATTAAAACATGCTGCCACTCTTTCCTAAATAAGTAAACTCTTCTCGCTCTTGCTCCTCCAATCATAAATAGCTTAATGGCGGCTCTTGCATTTTCTCCGCAAAATCCATAATTTGATTTTAGGATTTGTGTTGCTGTATGTCGTAATAATGGTCTGGTTTGATTCTTTAAATTTGCGTTGTAAGTAATGTTTGATTGTAAATAATTTTTAATTTTCACTAAATCTTCTATAACTTCTATTCTTGATTTCCCTATTATTTCTTTTAATTTTCTTTTTAAGAACAATATTTCTCGAAATTCTTTGTAAAGAAAATAAAAAGAAATTAGACCTAAAAACCCTATTATTAATAACTTAAAATCGATCATTTTAATTCATTATTTTTTAAGTAAGATATAAATTTACGCTGATTAGCAAGTACTGAGTATTTTTCATGCACAGTCTTTAAACCTTCTAAACCTATTTCAGCTCTTATTTCTACAGTTTCTATTAGCTTAGTTAGTTTTTCTCTCCATTCTTCATCATTTTCAGCTAAAATCCCATTTACGCCATCTTTTACAATCTCATTATTTACCCCTACTGGTGATATAACACAGGGTATTCCTAAAGCCATATATTGTAATGCTTTAAAAGCGCATTTCCCCCTTGCCCATTCATTATCCAACAAAGGCATAATACCGATATCAATTTTTAGCAAATCCTGTATTTCTTTATTTTTATTCCATGGAATATAATGGTATTTTATTTTTGTAAATAAAGGGTCTTTATTTGATATAACTCTAAATTCAAAAATCAATTTCTGCTGTAATTTTGATAACACGGACTCTATTTCGTATAAATATTTAATCGTAGAATGTGTTCCTGTCCATCCTATTACAACTTGTTTTTTTTCATGGTGTTTAATTTTGTTATGCTCATTCTCTATATCAATAGTCGTAGGCATATAAACAACATTCATATTGTACTTCTTTGCGAAACTCATTAAAAATTTATTACCACACATTACTAAAGATGCCCAATTACATATAGATGCTACTTTCGAATGACTCTTAATTTTTGAAATTAATTGATTGGATTGTGAAGTGTTTTCTAGCCATATTGCATCATCAAAATCATAAATAATTTTCCTTTTTAGAATTTTTGCTATTAACCATTCAAAAACAGGAGGGCCGACAGGGCTAGCCTCTCTATGAATAAAAACAGTGTCATATTTAGTTAAACGAAACATTAAAATAGAACGTCTAAAAAAACCATTAAAGATACTTAGTGTTTTTTTGAAAAAGAACCCTTGATTATAAATGATTTTAAAATCCTTAATAGACAAAAATGGAAAACAAGTATATTGAATTCCTTCGTTTTTAAGTAAAGATAAGTATTGTTCAAACCTAAATCGTTGACTTGGAGCTACCCCAATAGGGTAAGGAACAATAAATGCAATATTTTTTTTCAACTAATTATTTTTTAACATTATAAATCTATCTCCAGATTTTTTGTCTGTAAGCACTTCTTTTATCATATAATGAAGATAGATTGGATATTTAACCCCTCTTCTTAAAATTATAAATTTCAACTTAAATTTTTTAATAAAATTAAGTTGACTAATTTCTATATTATCAAATTTTTTCATTTTTTTTTGTTTTTCAACAAATCGATAGAAAGGAGTTATTTCTATTAAATGTTTAAATCGTTCTTCCTTTGACTTGTCTTTTAAGGGAAGTGCATCATAAACCGATAAATTTTGCACATCAATTTCTTTCTTAAAATAGTTGGTATAATGAGCTAGAGGATAGATATGAAAAGCTTTATCTCTTCTTTGTGTTATTGTTTCTGTTTCTTCAGGCGAAAATATAATAGCGCCATAAATTACATCATCTTCTATTTCATTTATTTTTAATGAAATTGCTTTCAAATATTCATCATCTTGAAAATTTAACTTTGTTTTATAATTATTCTCTAATGAGTGGAATACATTAGCAGACAACAAAATAGATAGGCAAATAACTAACACTTTATTAGATTTTGTGTCAATGACTAATTTGATTAGATAAGCTATTATCCAAACAATTAAGATTACACTTACACCATTGGAAAAAAATTGCCGAGCATTTCCTGTAGCATGAAGAAAAGACCATGAACTTAATGATGAAATATATAAAAAAATAAAAAACATGAAAGAACTAGGCCCCTGTTTAATAAGATCTATTTTATTTTTAGTGAAAAAATAAATCAAAATCAAAAAAGGAGAATAGTAAAAAATAACTTGAGATGTTGTTAAAACATAAATATTAAATACCGTTTTATAAGTACTTAATTGTGTCCAATAATTTAATGAAAAAATTATACTAAGGTTATTCACCATTATTATTGGCCTTGGCATAAGCATATAAAACCCAGCCATGAAAAATGCAAGAATACAAACGTACAATAGTATCTTATTACACTTTAAATTCTTTCTTATTTTATCTTCAAACAAAACATAAAGAACTATAGATGCTATTATTCCAGGAAAACTTCCTATAGAAATAATAGGTAAACATAAAATAGAAATTAAAGCTAAGTTGATTTTGTTATACCTAAAAAACAACCAAGATGTGATTACAAATGGATAATATGCAATAAATTTTCTGTAATAAGTATCAATAGGAACAGTACATAACAATTGTCCAGCACCTAAATAAGGTATGTGTTTATAAAACAGAAAAAAGACTCCGCCCATCCCGACAAATAAAATTGACATCACTTTCTGAAAAATAGTTATTTTATTATAGGATTCCCAAATTGCGCAAATTCCGATATAAGCTAACCAATAAAAAACAGGGTAAGTAACGGTCATAAGTGTTACTACATTAATAGTATTAAATACATTAGTTATTCCATTATTAAACCACAATTCAAAATAATGATAAGGAGTATTCCCTAAGAAATCATCCATTAATAAGTTTTTTAGACCAAAAATGTTTTCTTGACCACTTCTTGATAGAGCTGTACTGATTTCACTATAGTGCTGAAAATCAGCTGGTGAGGAGATGAAGTTAAATGCTCCAGGTTTGAATACAAATAATGCTTCCCATATAAAAAAAACTGTACCGGGTAAAAAAATAGATGTAGAATAAAAAAGAAGTTGTTTTTTAGATGGAATATAGAGTAGCGACCTTAGTCCTTCTCTTTTAAAATACAGTTGCTTTTCATAGATAAAATATAATAATATCAATAAGAAAAGACTAAGTATTGTTTTTCCTAGAGTATGATATAATGAAATTATTAAAGTAAATAAAACAATACCGATTACGCTTTTAGCAAAAATACGCTGATAAGATAATGCAATCTTTGGTACAAATAAGGAGTAAAATATATGTCCTATGTATAAACAAATAGCAAAAGCGGAAAAATAAATGCTTAAATAAAGTAATACACTAGAGAACATAGAAAATATTTTAACTATAGATTTCTTTATAAATAATATTAGCAATATGATAGCCTCTATATTTATGAGCTATAAAGCTAATACTTTTGGATAACTTATTTCTATCCCCTTTAAGCATTGAATTTATTTTTTTACAAGCTTTTAAATATTCTTCATTGGTTAATTTTTGTAAAACATAACCAATATTCTCTTGTTGTATAATCTCCGAATCATCAGAAATGTTTTTTGTAATTACTACTGGCAAACCCATTGCCCAATATTCACCATCTTTTATAGAGGTACAGTATCGTTTTGATGGAACCGGTTTTACTGGGTTAATCGCAAAATCAGCTAATTGGTAATAATCTTGGATTTCTTCATGATTTACAAATTTTGCTTCAATACATTCTTTAGGTATCTCCTTTTGCTGAATAAGATCATCTATTTCCTCTTTATTTTTATCTGTTAATAAAAATATTTTCAACCTATCTCCCCAAAAATTACTTGCTGTTTTGAAAAAATCAAAAACCTCTTTTTCTAAATAAATGCCGCCTAGTTTTCCTGCATAAACACAGACTATCTTATCTGTTAATTGTTTTTCTTTTCGTAACCTAACATACAGTTCCTCCTCATGATTAAATTGGTTTAGATCAACCAAAGCAGGCTTTATATAGTAATTATTGAAAGTAGCATTATATTTCTGTTGTGCATATTCTTTCATTCCTTTAGTTAAAGCAATAACTGTCTTTGCTCTGTGACTTTGTTTTTTTTCTAGCCAAAATAACAGTTTAAACTTGAAGCCTGATTTACCCCAAGTTCCATTCTCCACCATGCTCTCTGCATGAGGTTCATAACTGTCAATTATTAAGGGTTTTCTAGTTAATATTGATAATAAATAGCCTAAAGCTCCTGCTGGTGTACACCATGCATGAATAAACGAAATATTTTCTTTTTTAATTAACTGAAACAAAGAATACAATAAAGCTATTAATCTTAGCCCCATTTTAACTCCAAAATGGTTGTATTGAAATCGAATTAAATATATATTTTCTTTAGCTAATTTTTCTTTTTCTAAAATCCATTCTCTTTTAGTCATCTTAAAACGATTCTGTTCAATCGTTAATAAAAAAATCTTAGACTCAAGAGGGAGTTGTTTTCGAATAACCTTTACATAAGGTAATGTATAAGTCTGTATTAATGCATCCTTATAACTCCAATAGGTTAATATGAGAATATTTTTCACTAAACTTATTTATTTATAAACCGAAAGATTGAAAAAGGATTGGTAACCATTGCTAAAACTATAAAACGCATCCCCTTTATTTTATTACCTCCATCTTTCCACCAACTACCAGCTAATATCCAGTATAAATTACTATAACATTGTTGTTTAAAAATAAAGCTTTTAAATAACTTATTTTTATTAGCTTTATTGAATACTCGAATATGATCTTTCTCCATTAAATGAATGTTTCTGCTCATGCTGTTTGTCAGCACTCGGTAATTAACTGTTGGAGTAGCAGCATAACCACCTTTATATTTTGAAGCCAATTGAATTGCAAAATCTTGATCTGCTGCTGTTGATAAATTTTCATCAAAACTAACAGTTTTTAAGCACTTCTTTCGGATAGTTATAGTACTTGGTGTTGTAATAACATCACCATTCCATAATAATAAGGATTTTAATATATTATTACTATTTCCTTTTAGTGTAACATTCAATTCTTTACTATTTTCATCTACTAGATTGATAGCTCCAAATAACCAATCAATTTTCTTATTTTCCTCTAAAAATTGGATCTTTAGTTCTAAATTATTTTTTCTCCAAATATCATCAGCGTCTAAAAAAAAGATATAATCTCCTTTAGCTTCACTTATTCCATTATTGCGAGCAATAGAAACTCCAAAATTTTGTTGTTTAATTATTTGAATCCTAGCGTCTATTTTTGATAACGTTATAACTAAATCTAAAGAATTGTCTGTCGATCCATCGTCAACAACTATTAATTCCCAATTCTTATATGTCTGATTAATTACAGAATTAACTGTCTCTTCAATATAACTAGTAGCATTATATAGTGGTATAATTATAGAAATTAAATTCATATTCTAATCCAATCTTTTGGTACTAAATCATCAACAGGGTCCGGAGGATTATTAATCCAATTTTTGGGCGCAATAACTATTTTGTTAGTGTTAGAAGAAAACCATACTGCCCACCAAGCAAAGCTGCTATTCGGTATAATAAAATGTTTACAAGCAGACATTAATCGTAAATAATCTTGAAATTTATGTCCTGCAAATTCATGCCCTATAAAAGTTGTTGGAACGTTAAATTTTAAATTATTTTCACACCATTCAATGTCATCAGAGAAAATAAAGAATTCTAGATCTTTATTTTCTTGTAATAGTATTTTTTCAGCTTCTTTATAAAAACTTACTCCCAAGGCCCCATGAAATGAGTTAACTACAAAATCTCCTCGCCTAATATTAATACATACAGAGTTACTATTGGTTATCTTATCAATTAGCGGGGCTGATATTTTAGATAGAGAGGACTTAAATGTGAAGCAGTTTTGTTTAAGTTGATTCTGATTTCATGGAAATATTTTTCACTTTGCCAATAACCTTCAATATAAGTATTGTCTAATATAGATAAGTGATTAGGCTTAAATTTGAGTCCCATATCTTTAACATAGCTTTTTTTTGTGCTCAGAAGTTTATTTAAGTTTCTATCAATAGTAGAGTTGCCAGTTCTATTTACCAGAGAATGCGTTTCTTTACTTGTTGAAAATTGCTCATCAATATTAAATATGGATAAGTCGTAATCCCTAAAAACAAAGTGCTTTTTTTGTAGAGTCCGATCCAATAAAAAAGTGGTGTCAAGTTTTAGTTCGGTATCATTTTTAGTCGCCAGATATTTCCCAAATGCATATTGAAACATCTGGTTTCCTAGTCCACCCATTAATTTTACAATAATCATATGGAAAATTATTTTGTTTCTGCGGCTGTTATCATTTCGGATAAAGTTTTTCGCATATCATATTCAAAAGAGAAATTAGGATAGTGATTTTGAAATTTTCTTACATCACTAACGTACCAAATATGATCTCCTGATCGAGCATCATCTAATAGAGTGTATTTTAGCTCATGACCACTAATGTCTTTTATCATATTGATAGCTTCTATCATAGATATATTAGCAAATCGTGAACCTCCAATATTGTAAACCTCACCTTGCTTAGGTGCTTGATGAAATTCCCAAAAGGCATTAATCAAGTCTTTACTATGAATATTATCTCTCACTTGTTTTCCTTTGTGCCCAAATATGTTATATGGCTTTCTGTTAACGGCACAGAGAACTAAGTATGCTAAGAATCCGTGTAACTCGGCACCACTGTGGGCTGGTCCAGTAAGACATCCTCCTCTAAATGATGCAGTATTCATGTTGAAGTATTTCCCATATTCTTGCACCATAATGTCTGCGGCAACTTTACTAGCGCCAAAAATGCTGTGCTTAGAGTTGTCAATACTCATGTTTTCATCAATTCCATGTTTAAAATATGCGTGATTTTCGTCTACTTCCCATCGGTGTTCTAACTCTACTAAAGGTAAAGAGTTAGGTTTGTCTCCATATACTTTGTTTGTACTTGTAAAAATAAAAGTTGCTGTTGGACAATATTTTCTAGTGGCTTCAAGCATGTTTAATGTGCCATTAGCATTAATCGTAAAATCTGTAAATGGTTCTTTTGCTGCCCAATCATGTGAAGGTTGAGCAGCTGTATGAATGATTAAATCTATATCAGAATTATATTCAGCAAATATTTTTTCTATATCTTCATATTTACGAATATCAATATTGATATGGGTGTAATTGGATAATTCTTGCTGTAACTTTTTAACGTTCCAATTAGTACTTGCATCTTCCCCAAAAAAGTAAGACCTCATATCATTATCAATACCAACAATGTTAAATTCTTGTTGGTCAAAAAACTTACACGCTTCACTTCCTATTAATCCTCCGGAACCCGTTATTATTACTGTCTTCATGTTTTTTTTGCATTATGTTTGTTGTCTATAAATATAGAGTTAATATTTGTATCAGCATAGAGTTGATAGTCATTTTGAATTAGGTAATCAATAACATTGTTTAGTCGTTTTCCTTGGTTATTATCTGAGTAGGTTATAGTTTCTAAACAAAATATTTTAGGGCGAAATTTGCTAAAATCAAAAGAAAGGGCTATTTCTTCGTTTAGACCTTCTACATCAATTGAAATTAAATCAGGGCATGTATCAAAATTTTGCTCAATAATAGTGTTAACATTCATTAATTTTATTTGAATGATTTTCTCAATTTTATGATTCCCTTCTTTTTCAAATTGCTCAGCATCATTTTTTGAGAAGGTGCTCAAGGTATGAGTGTCCATTACATAAAAATCAGCACGATCCTCTTCATTTAAACTAACCCCTACATTAAGGCATTTATCTTTTGATCTTTCTCTTCGAATTATATTTGCTAAACTTGGATTGGGTTCTACACAAACTCCTGTACAATTTTGCTCATAAAATTTATAAGTGTTATTAGCTTTTTTAGGGTGGTTTGTACCAATGTCCAAATATTTAAATTGAGAAATATTAAGAATATTTTTCACAACATGATCAATGATAATATCTTCTCCGCATTGCGAGTAGGAGATTTTAGCTCCAAACAATTTATATATTAATTTGTCCTTAAAATTCATATTTGAGTTGTTTTATTCATAAATGCTTTGGCGCAAATTGCATCAGTCATATTTTCGAGGACCCATTTTTTAGGTGAGTATTTGTGCGAAAGTGGCTGATGTAATAATTGTGAGTAATCTTCCTTTGTCTTAAAAAAAGAACCTGTATATTCTGATAAATACGGTGCTGATGTACAAGCGTAATTTATATTGTTATACATCCAAATTTCGGGATTCCAAACAAAAGTTGGAGTGTCTGTTGCCCAAATTTCTTGTAATGCTATACCCTGCGATTCTTGCTCTACAAAATAAACAACAAAACTTGCTTTTTGTAATGCCAATTTTATCTCATCATGAGAATAATTGCCACAAATTATCTCTATAATTTCAAATCCACTTTCTATCGTCTCTTTTTTACATGATTTGTAAAGGTTATGCTCTGGACGTTTTTTATAAAAAACAACAACTGGTTTTTTAGAGGCTACTTTTTTTATATCCCATATTTTTTCATCAACCCCTGCGGCCCATTATCAATTCTATTTGTCAGTTTAGAGTTGTCTAATAAATATGCAGAAATTGTCCAGTCTGAGTTTACAAAATATCTGTCAATCTCTTTTGAAGCGATAATTCCGTTTTCATCTGCTGAAGAAATTACAATATTTGGTCCAGCAGTTAGTCTTTTGATTTTTCCTTTTTGTTTTAAGCGGATAGCAGCTTTCAAAGTGTTGACCCCTGCTAAAACATGCACGTGGCTAGCTATTTTAGAACTACTTGTAGGGTTGTAATTATATTCTTGATTGATTTTTTCGAGTCCATCTATCAAGCTTCTAACAACAGCATAATGTCCTGCATACCATGGAATTTCACGATTTAATAGCTTCTTTTTAATGAAGTTCTTTACTTCTTTTTTTAAGTGGTAAAAAAGAATGAAACTAGGTTCTGTTAGTATGGTTATCATTAACGAGTAGAATCTTTAAATCTAATATTAAGTTAGCTATTACAGATACGAATGTAATTATTCATGGGATAAAATCCCTAATTTAATCGCTACTTCTTTTGTACACAATAAATAATTATAATAATCGCTTTTTAGAATTGAATTAACTTTTTTGATTCCTGCATTTTCATCAATATTAAAATATAGGTATCCCATGCCTTTTATTAAGTCTTCAATTCTCCTTCCAACCTCATCATTTAAAACTTCAATCAATATTGATGGTTGGTGTTTTTTTATATTACCTAAATAGCCTTCTAAGACCTCTGGTTCGTGTGTTTCAACATCAATTTTAATCAAATCGATATGGTCAATATTTTCTTCGGTAATAAAAGAATCTAAAGTTTTTGTTTGTATTTTTATTTTTATCGTTGGTGTTTCTGGAGTAAACATATTTTTATTTACGGTTACCGAATAAATATGATCTGTGTTAGGTATGTCATAAATAATAGCATTCCCATTTTTATTGGAAATAGCATAGGTACTACAAAAAATATTATATTTATTAAGATCATTGTTGAACTTAAGTTTGTCAAAAACTCTCTCGACAGGTTCAAAAGCATAAACTTTAGATTCCTTATTTACAGCTTTTCCAATTAAAGCATAGAGTCCAGTATTTGCTCCAATATCAACAATGCAATTTGCATCCTTACATAATTGAACCCATAAACCCAAAGATACTTTTTCCCAACCCTCTTCAATTCCTGACCAAAACAATTCATTTTCGATGATGTTTCCATAATGGTTTATTTTAAATGATTTATTATCATCTATTTTCACCCTAAATACTCCTTTAAAATGGAGATGTTGATAAATCTTTGAACTTGGTTGGTATATTTTTTTTAATAACGTAAATAACTCCTTTTTAAAAGGAATGATATTATAAACAGTCTTCAACATTTGGCTAATTGTTTTAATATATTACTTATTAATTTTGAGTATTGATGTTGATTTAAATAGCTCTTAATTCTTTCAGTATCAATGTTGAGCTCAGAATTTATTGAGTGTTTTACAAAGCGAAGGTAGTCATTTTCATTTTTAGCCCAGTAAACTCCCTTATTTTCTAATTCTTTTATTTCAGAATCAATTGTCGTAATAACAGGGAGGTTTTGAGCTAAATAATTAAGTGCTTTTAATGGAGTTCTTGTTACTTGTCCTTTTTGTTTAGAAATAAAATTATAAGTAATTAAACCAGCTTTTGCACCAGCTATATGATGTTTTAATTCTTTAGCATGAGCAGACCCGAGATAATGAACGTTTTTCATTTTCTTGATAGCTTCCCATTCATTGGATGATATGGCTTCTGGACCAATAACCACAATGTTTATTTTTTCAAGGGCAATTAGTCTTATTAGGTTAATATTTACATCCGCTGCTATAGTGCCAATAATAATAACATAGTCACCATACTTTTTTTTATAGTTAACCACCTTATTTTGATCTAATTCAAACTCATCATCAGAAATGCCATGAGGTATTTTAATGATGTTTTTGCACTCCATTTTTTTATAGCTATTAATGTATTTTTCACTAGAGCTAATTATTAAATCTGCTTGTTTAGCCTGAATTTTGTCCTGCCACAAATGTAAGTGAGGGTCAACTACGTGATAAATTATTTTCCCTTTTAAGGGTTTTGAACTTAAAAATCGATAAGGATCAAATTTCCACCAAATTAACTGACTACTTTCATGTTTAATTCGCCTTTTAATTTTTAAACAATTGAAGTAATCATTTATTCGTACAAAAAAAATAAAAATTTTTCCTTGAGGTAAATTGTTCTGGTAAGTTAAAATGGATAAGTTGTTGTTAATTACATCTTCAACTATTTTAGTAGAGAAGAAGTTTTTTATTTTCCATTTTTTAGTAGGATTTATGAAATAAATTTGATGACCTAACCTTGCTAACTCATAAGCGTAATGTTGTTTAGAAAACCAAACATCTCCCCATTGCTCGTTAGAAACTACCAAAATATTTTTTTTCTGATTCTCGATACGCGAAGATAATTACAAATAGTGATAATTTAATGCTCTTATTAATTTTATTAAAGCATTCTATCTTAATCCTTTTTTATTCTTATGTTTATCTAGTAATTTGGCAAACTCAAAACTATTAATATTAGATTCTTGGATTTAGGAAAAAAAAATATACTGTTTGCACTATTCGTTTTTATAGTTCTTTATGTTTCACTAATTATTTATGGTCAACAATTCATAGGAGATTTAGGATATTTTCTTGTATATATATCTGTTTCATTAGGTTTGTACATATATTTCTCTATTCAAACAAAAAAGCAAAAAAGAACGATTGATTCAGAAATTTCTGGAAAATATAAACAGTTAGAAATTTTAACGTCAATATACAGTTCCTTAGATATTAAGGTCCCTTTACCTGAGACTGGTGAATGGGCTGCTTCTCCTGATTTATTAAAAAAAATAATTGAAACTATTTTCTATAAACAACCTCAATTAATCGTTGAAGCTTCTAGCGGAGTATCTTCCATTATTGCTGGTTACTGTGTTAAAAACATAGGGAGAGGAAAAGTAATTTCTTTAGAACATGATATCCTTTATGTTGAAAAAAGTAGAGCATTAATCAAGAAACATCAATTAGAGGATTTTGTAAGTATTATTCATGCTCCTTTAATTAAACATAAAATCAACAATAAAGAATGGATCTGGTACGACATTTCATCACTAAACAAGATCCTCCCGATTGACATGGTGATTGTAGACGGACCTCCATATTATATACAAAAGCTATCCAGATACCCTGTTATCCCTTTGTTGTATGATAAAATGAGTGATAACTCTATACTTTTATTAGATGATGGAGTTAGAGAAGAAGAAAAAACGATGACTGAAATGTGGAAAAAAGAATTTGAACATATTTCTATAGAATATTTTAATTTTGAATTCGGAGCTTTTGTCTTAAATAAAAAAGTAGCAGATAATAGTGGCAGAACATTATTAGCTTTTACAACTGCTAATCAACTGGAATATAATATTAAGGGGATCAAAAGCATTTTAACCAACAAACCTGAGTATGTTGATTTAATTGTTTTTGATGATGCATCTAATGATGGGACAGTTGAATGGTGTAGAGATAACAACCTTACTATTGTAACCAAAATAACAGCAAAAGGTTTGACTCATAGTTGGAATTTGGCCTACCAACTGTTTAAAGAGGAGGGTTATAAACATTTAATTTTTTCTAATAGCGATATTATTGTTCCAAAACGTGCATTAGAACATTTACTATCTCAAAATGAAAAATTTATCATTGTTTCTCCTTTAAGCACAAAAAAAGGGGTAGGGCATCAACCTTTACAAGATGTTAAAACATATCATCAATTTAATGAAGATGAGTATAATTATGAAAATACTCAAATCATTCAAGATAGAATACATCAAAGTCATTCAACTGATGTAGCAAGAGAAATTAATTATATTAATGGTTTTTTCTTTGCTGAAAACAGAGAGATAATCAATTATGAGTATAGTAAAACAGAGTTATTTAATCCCAAAAACCATAATGTTGGGAATGAAGATGAATTATGTAAAAAAGTAACACAACCTATTGCTATTGTAACTAATTCATATGTTTTTCATTTTAAAGGAGTGTCTATAGAAGTAACTAATATGGATAATCAGAATTATGATTTGAACATTTATCGAAATTTAAACTGGCAAGATGCTGACAAACTTAAAAATAGTCTATTGCGAAAATTATGGTTTAAAATTAGGTACAAACTAGGTTTACGATAGTTTAATGAGAAGTCTCACAGGAAATATCCTCCGTACCTTTTCTACACAAGTTCCATCTTTAATTATTAGTATAATTTCTGGAATTTTCCTTACCCGATTATTAGGAGCTGAAGGGAAAGGTGTTTACGCTATATTTTATGCTAATATAGAAATCATGGTCATGATATTTGTTATGGGGTGCGATTTAGGTATTGTTTATTATGGGTCTAACAAAAAAATAAGTATAGGAAAACTTCAGGGTATTGCTGCTTATATTCTTCTTATTTCTATTCCTTTTGTAGCTTTAATTATCATTTTTCTAGAAACTGATTTTCTTTTTCCAGATAATTATAATAGCTTGTTTTTTAAACTCTTTCTTTTGGGGATGTTTATACTAAGGCTAGTAAATTCATTAATAGGTGCCTTTCTAAAAACTGCTAAATCATTTAAATATATTAATAGAATTAGTTTAATAAATAGCATTTTTAATGTCAGTACTTATTCACTGTTGTTTTACCTTAATTCTAAAGGAATTATCGATGTTGATATTCAGTTTATTTTTACAACAAGTATTAGTATTTTGCTTATCAATACTTTAATGTGGCTTTTTAGTTTTAAAAAGAGTGAAATTATTTTTCTTCCAGCCTTTAAGCTTTCTTTTAAAAAAGATATTAAACCTTTTTTCGGATATATTTTTCCTGTGTTTATTAGTTTAGTTATTAATTTTTTAAATTATCGTTTTGATATTTGGTTGGTATCTTATTATAATGGATATATCCAACTTGGAATATATGTGTTAGCAGTTAATTTTGCTCAATTTATATTGTTGTATTCTAGAATTATAGGAAGTGTAATGATGCCATATTTATCAGAAGACAATGATGAGCAAAGAAGAAAATATTTCACCACTTATTCAAGAATTAACTTTACATCAGTTGTTTTAATTGTAATTTTTTTGGCAATTATTGGTGAATGGTTATTAGGGTTTCTTTATGGGAAAGAGTTTGCTAGTTCTGCTGGACCTTTTAATATTTTGTTAATAGGGATGGTGTTTACTGCTATGAGTCAGTTGTTTAGTATAATGCTTTTTTCTAAAGGAAAAAATAATGTGGCATTAGTTGCTAATTCGGTAGGATTAATAGCTACAATATTGTTTGATGTTTTACTAATTCCTAAATACGGAATTATTGGAGCAGCAGCAGCAACAAGTATTTCATACTTTTTATTATTTCTAGTTCTTCTTTATTACTTATTACAAAAAGAAAAATTGAAATTTTCTGAAATTTTCATTGTTAAAAAGTCCGATTTTATTCAGATTTTCCAGAAAGATTAACCTTTTATATACCAAGATTTCATAGAATTCCCTATGCCTAATAAGGATAAGGTCCAGTTGATAAAGGATTTGATGTGCTTTTTATATCC
>JAESTF010000096.1 GCA_016763795.1 Flavobacteriales bacterium | reverse complement strand
GGAAACCTGTTGGACCCAACAGGTTTAGGGGGATCTTCTGTTTCTATTACCTATACAGTTGGATCAGCACCATGTACAGAGACTTCAAACTTAAATATAGTCATAAACAATGATGATGATGCTAGTTTTAGTTATCCATTAAACATTTTTTGTGCAACAGGAACTGACCCAATAGCTACTGTAACAGGCACTAACGGAGGCGTATTTACAATGATTCCTTCTGGAACAATTAATTCCAGTAATGGTGCAATTGATTTAAGTGCTACTGGAGTAGGCACTTTTACGATATTCTACACCACACCTTTAAGTAATTCTTGTACTGTTCTAGACTCTGTTATTATAAATATTGTTACCTCACCTGAGGCAGCATTTACATATAACTCTCCTTTTTGCCAAGGAAGTACCACCACCACTTTACCAAGTTTTACTATCAATAATTTACCTGGAATTTTCAGTTCCAGCCCTACAGGAATTGTGTTTATAAATACATCAACCGGGCAAATAGATTTAGTAAATAGTTCTCCTGGAACATACATGGTTTTTAACAATCTAGCTCCTGCTGGGGGTTGTGCTGCTGCAATAGACTCTACTCAGATAATAATTAATCCAATGTTTAATTTACAAGAAGTAGTTGCAATTTGTAGTGGTAACAGTTACACGTTCCCTGATGGCAGAACTCAAAACAACATAACAACCCAATTAGTTTATTTAAGCAATTTAGTTACAGCTAATAGTTGTGACAGTATTATACAAACAACTGTTAATATAAACCCTATTTTTAACATAACTGAGAGTACTGCTGTTTGTAATGGTGATAGTTATACTTTCCCAGATGGAACAACCCAAACAAACATTACAACTCAAACCATTTATACAAGTAATTTGCTTACCATTAATGGTTGTGATAGTATTATACAAACAACCGTTAATATCGATCCTCAACTGAATATTGTAGCTAATCCTTTCGATACTATCTGTTTAGGAAATTCGTTAGTGCTAACTGCCACAAGTAGCGGAAATGGTATCATAACTTGGTATAGTGATTTTGCAGGAACTAATGTTATTGGAACAGGAAGTCCTTTCTCACCTCCTACTCCTTTATCAATAGGTTCTTTTACTTATTACGTTAATGAAACTGGAAACTGTCCAAGTCAAATGGATTCTGTTATTCTTAATGTACAAAGCGTTACTGCTCAAATAAATGCAAGCCCACTTTCAGGTTTCTCTCCATTATTAGTAAACTTTGGAAACGGAAGTACTGGTGCAAATGGTTATTTATGGGATTTTAGTAATGGGAATACAGATACTATATTTAATCCAAGCCAAACTTATACAGACCCTGGAAATTATCAAGTAGTTCTAATTGCAACAGATGGTTTATGTTGGGATACTACCTTTGTTGTTATTGAAGTATTCAATGAGTCAAGTATTTTAATCCCAAATGTGTTTACTCCTAATGGAGATGGTATAAATGATATTTTTACTGTTGATGGCTTAAATATTAAAAGTGTTGAAGGCGAAATTTACAACCGATGGGGGCAAAAAATGTTTTCCTGGAAAAACATAAAAGGACATTGGGATGGAAGAACTTTAGCAGGTTCCAAAGCTCCTGATGGTACTTACTTTTATATTATTAAAGCTGAAGGTAATGATGGTGAAAAATATTTTGAAAAAGGTGGATTCAGCTTGATTAGGTAATTATTTATCAAATTTGACAGGTTTTTAGGAAATAGAATCATTTATATTAAAATCTAAAAAAAGGAAACCCTAAATTAAGATAAAACTCTATTTTTGTCCATAGAAAACCACATCAAGTTATGCCATTCAAAAAATTAAAACCACTATTGAAAGATATTTTAGAACATCAAAATATCACAGCAGCAACACCTTTCCAAAAAAAGGTAATTCCTAAAATTAAAAGTGGAGCAAATGTATTTGCTGTGGCTCCAGAGGGTAGCGGGAAAACAACCGCTATTATCATTACAACTTTACAAAAGCTAAAGGATTACGAAGAACATGATAACCCTAGAGTAGTCATTTTTGTAAAAGACAAAGCAGCTGCATTAAGTTTAGAAGAAAAGTTTGAACCCTTTATCAAACATTTTAATTTAACAACTTACAGCGTTTACGAAGAACGAGCCGAACAAGCTCAAAAAGACATTATTTACGAAGGTGTTGATATTGTTATTGGTACAGCCAGAAGAATCAACAAGCTTTATTTAATGAACGGAATCAATTTGAATGATATGAATACGTTAATTATTGATGATGCTCAAGATTTGCCTCGCATTGATTTTGCTAAAGATATTGTAAGAATTAGTGATAGCTTTCCTAAATGTCAGTTTATCGTTTTCTCTACCGATTATGATGAAAAATTAAAATCGTTGAAGAATTCTTTTATGAGTAATGCGTTGCTTGTTCAGGAGTAGATATCTAATAAAACATTGTCAATTCGAGTGTTCAGATTTTTCATCTGAATGTATCGAGAATCAATGACTTATAAAAAACTGGTTCTCGATACTAAATTCTTACAGAATTTCACTCGAACTGACAGTCTTCATTCTCTCAACACCCACTCCTCGAAACTCATTACTCAATCATTGATACTTCTCCCACCTCCTATTCTCACGATCTAGTAATGCATTAAACTTATAAGGAGCTTCTATTTGTATTCTGATTGGTTCATTCGTAATCGGGTGATTAAATTGTAATTCAATAGCTGCAAGAAACAATCCTTTTCCAGCTAATATCTCACCTTCATTTCCGTAGAGTTTATCTCCTAATATCGGAAAACCTAATTTGGATAAATGAATCCTTAACTGGTGTGTTCGCCCTGTTTTAGGAGACAATTCAACCAAACTCAAAAATTCATTTCTTAATGAAGGAACAAAACTCTTCAACTGATATTCCGTTAATGATTTCAATCCTTCTATTTCAATATCAATTGTTCCATTTTTTGGAGTTTTACCAATAACAATAGCACAATATCTTTTCTGTATCTCTTTATTTTCAAACTGCTGACCAAGCCTAACCAATGTTTTAGCTGTTTTAGCAATTATTAATAATCCACTAGTTGGACTATCTAAGCGATGCACAGGTTTTGCCCAACGTAAAGCGTCTGCTTCTTTTGATAACTTAATATTTCCAATCAAAGCATTTTGAATGGTTCTAAACTGATTTCCGCTAACTGGAATTCCTGCAGGCTTATTGATGATGGCAAAATATTCATCTTCGTAAACAACTCCTAAATCAAGTCGATACTCTTTTGGCGGATTAACAGAAGATTCTAACAATTCTATTTTTTGTCCTGATTTAATCCATAATCCCGTAGTCGTTTTTCCTCCATCAACAATTATTTCTTCACGAGAAATTGCTTTCTTAATCCCTTTTCTTGAAGGTATAGTTGTAAATATTTGCTGTGCATAATCATACAAACGAACATCTTCAACTCCTTCTGGAACAATATGTGTCTTAAGAATTACCACTTTTTCAAAACTAATTATTTTACACCGTCATCCCGAGCATATTTTGTGAAAAAAGCAAAAACTTCGAGGTATCTTTTGACTTTTTAGCACAGATATTAAAAGATTGACTCACTCCTTGTTATTTTCTAATGGTGTTTGTGAATTTACGTTTCTCTGTTGCACTCCTAAAGTCGCTCCAACCGGAATAGCAATAACACTAAATAGAAATATTTTTAACACTATAAACAAAACTATCTCATCAATTCTCCTTTCCTTTGCAAAATGAATTCAACACTTATCCAAAAAACCATTCTATTTGTACAAAAAGAACTCCAAAATGCAGAAGGAGGGCACGATTGGTTCCACATTGAAAGAGTATGGAAAAACGCAAAACTGATTGCACAATCAGAAGATGTCGACATTGAGATTGTTGAAATAGCAGCGTTATTACATGATATTGCTGATTCTAAATTTAATGATGGAGATGAAAAAATTGGTCCTAAAAAAGCATTAGATTTTTTAATAGATCAAGATGCTGATTACAGAATAATAGATCATGTACTTGCTATTATTGAAAATGTTTCCTTTAAAGGTGGTCAACAAGCAAGAACCTTTAATTCAATTGAGTTAGATGTCGTACAAGATGCTGACAGGTTAGATGCTCTTGGAGCGATTGGAATTGCCCGAACATTTAATTATGGTGGTTTTAAAAATAGAGCCATTTACAATCCAGAAATTAAGCCCGACTTAAATATGACTAAAGAGCAATACAAGTCAAGTACTGCTCCTACTATCAATCATTTTTACGAGAAGCTCCTCCTCCTTAAAGATAGAATGAATACCCAAACAGGAACTGAAGTAGCAGAACAACGTCATCAATTTATGGAACAATATTTAGAGCAGTTTTATGCTGAATCAGATGGAAGATTTTAAAATAAAAGCGAATGATCTTTAGAAAAGCTACAATAAAAGATGTTTCAATAATCGTTAAAATGATTGCTGATGATGAATTGGGAAGGAAAAGAGAAAACTTCCAAGTACCTTTACCATCTGAATATTTAAAAGCTTTTGAAGAAATAGATTCAGATAAGAATCAAAACTTAATTGTTGTTAAAGATGAAAACAACGAAATAGTAGGCACATTGCAATTAACTTTTATTCAATATTTAACTTATCGTGGTGGAATAAGAGCTCAAATTGAAGCTGTACGTATTAGAAGTGATAAACGTAATTTAGGTTATGGAAAAATCATGTTTAAATGGGCAATTACTAGAGCGAAAGAAAAAAATGCTCATTTACTCCAATTAACTACAGACAAGAAAAGACCACAAGCAATTCAATTTTATAAAGACCTAGGATTTGAGCAATCTCACGAAGGAATGAAAATCCATTTTAACAAATAAACTATGAGCAAAGGAAAAGTAACAATAATGCAAGCCTTCAAGGAGTTTATATGGCCCAGAAAAGGGATTGTAATGGTAGGACTTGTTTTAATAGTAATAAGCCGCTTAGCGAGCCTTGTATTACCTTTAAAGAGTAAAGAACTATTAGATGATATAATTCCGAACAAAGACATGGATGGGCTTATTTCGCTAGTTATAATGGTTTCTATTGCTATTTTAATATCAGCATTAACCTCTTTTGCACTCACACGGTTATTAAGTGTTGAAGCTCAATTGCTAATTTCTAAATTAAGAGCAAAAGTTCAAAAACAGATTCTATCATTACCTATCTCTTATTTTGACAACAATAAATCGGGATCATTGGTTTCTCGAATTATGACTGATGTTGAAGGGGTAAGAAATCTAATAGGAACTGGTTTAGTTCAATTGTTTGGAGGAACAATTACGGCTATTATTTCTTTAGTGCTTTTAATTAATATTAGTCCTAAAATGACATTATTTGTACTTACTCCTGTAGCTATATTTGCTGTTATTGCGCTAAAAGCATTCAGTTATATTAGACCTATTTTCAGAAAAAGAGGTGTAATTAACGCAGAAGTGACTGGCAGATTAACAGAATCATTAGGTGGAGTTAGAGTAATTAAAGGTTTTAATGCAGAAGCGCAAGAGAATGCCATATTTGAAAAAGGTGTTGAACGACTTTTCTTAAATGTAAAAAAGAGTTTAACTGCTACTGCAATAATGACAAGTTCTTCTGCTTTTTTGTTAGGATTAGCCTCTGTTGGTATTATGGGTATTGGTGGTATGATGATAATTGAAGGAACATTAACTACTGGAGATTTCCTTGCTTTCACATTACTATTAGGGTTTATGATTGCTCCAATTGTACAGATGAGTAATATTGGAAGTCAATTAACAGAAGCCTTTGCTGGTTTAGACAGAACAGAAGAAATAATGAACATGAAAAGTGAAGATGACCCTGCTGTTAGAACTGTTAAATTAGATAACATACATGGAGACATTAAGTTTGATGATGTTTCATTTTCTTACGAAGAAGGAAAAGAAGTGGTTCATAACATTAGTTTTGAGGCCAAAAAAGGAAGCGTTACCGCTTTAGTTGGCTCCTCAGGTTCTGGAAAATCTACTGTAGCCGGATTGGTTTCTACTTTTATCACTCCTGAATCTGGTATCATCACAATTGATGGACAAGACGTTTCTAAAGTAAGTTTATCTTCTTACAGAAGTCAGTTAGGAGTTGTTTTACAAAATGACTTTTTGTTTGAGGGAACCATCAGGGAAAATATACTATTTCCTAGACCAAACGCAACTAAAGAGCAATTAGCTGAGGCGGTGAAAGCTGCTTATGTATATGAGTTTACTGATAAATTTGATGAAGGATTAGATACCTTAATTGGAGAAAGAGGTGTTAAATTATCAGGTGGTCAACGACAACGTATCGCAATAGCAAGGGCTATTTTAGCCAATCCTAGAATTTTAATTATAGATGAAGCCACTTCTAATTTAGATAATGAAAGTGAAGCTATGATACAAAAAAGTTTAGCCGAATTAATGAAAGGACGAACTACCATTGTAATTGCTCACCGATTAACTACCATTAGACAAGCAGATCAAATATTAGTAATTGAAGAAGGAAAAATAGCGGAGCGTGGAAAGCACGATGAACTAATTGCTGCAAAAGGAAGGTACCACGATTTGTTTACTTACCAGAGTAGAATATAAATTTAGACGCTAGATTCAAAAATTTGAGAGAATGAAAAAAATAATTTTAATACTTACACTAATTTTTCCTTTTACACTATTCAGTCAATCCTATATCGTTACAGAATATAAACCAAAAACTGATTCATTATTAAGTTATTTTGATACAGATACTTCTTCTTTAAACTATTATTTGGGTATTCCCTCATGTAAAATAAAGTGTGATGATACCGTTCTAATAAGTTCCATTAGTCCTATTCTTCCAATAAATATCCCTTGTAAGCAAAAAGAAAAAATTATAGGCAGAAGCTGTAATAATAGAGAAACTATGATTTACAATTTCAATCAATATTCTGGTAAGTTACAAGGATACTATATTGTTTATCATCCGTCTAAAAACACCTGGATAAGATATACTTTCAGTAAAAATAAAATTGTAAAAATAGTAGAGCATTTCTATAATTCTCTTTCCACTAAACCAAAGGTTAATGGGATGAAAAACAGTTTAATGGCTTTAGTAGAAATGGATGAGAATGGAAGATTGAAAAACATCAAAGCTCAATATAGCCTTGCAGGAAAAAAGCTTAAAAAAGGTAGTTTTAAAAATGGAGATGGCACCATTCTTTTTTATCGGGCAGACGGAAGTTTATTAAGGTCGGTTGAAATGAATAATGGAATACCTGATGGAGATTGTATTTATTACTATCCAACTGGTCAAATTTTAACTTCCGGAGAATTTAAAGCAGGTAAACTTATTGGTGTATGGAATGAATTTTCAATTGAAGGAAAAACTTTAATAACTACTGATTATAATTAAATGAAAACTTTAACAGATCTTAAAAAAGATCTCTCCTTCTCACCTTTTGGATAAAGATTTATTTAATTTTAAAACCTTATGAGACAAGATCAAGCCAACAACCCACTTCACGGAATTAAACTCGCAGACATATTAGATTTTCTTGTAGGATATTATGGCTGGGAAAAATTAGGGCAACTCGTTAACATTAATTGCTTTAAAAGTAATCAAACAAAAAAATCGAGCCTTAAGTTTTTAAGAACAACGCCTTGGGCAAGAGCCAAAGTAGAGCAATTGTATTTGGATAGTATATGAAAATTCCTTATGAAGGATATAATCCCAATTGGTCAAATCAATTTAATGAAATTAAAACTGATTTGATAACCACGCTTTCCGATTTTAATCCTGTAATTGAACATTTTGGAAGTACCGCAATTGTCGGTCTTTCAGCTAAACCAATAATTGATATTCTAGTTGGAATTTCTTCTCTTTCTGAATTAGATTTGTTAATAAAACCAATGTTGGAAAATCATTATATTTATTATAAAGCCTATAATAAATACCTCCCTAATCGAAGGTTATTTCTTAAACTCAAAAACATTAAAGATTGTTACTTATTCCAACAGACATACGATGATGAAAATTTTCTTCCACACAAGGAAATCAATAATTATAGATTAGCTCACATCCATGTATGGCAGTACAACTCACCAGATTGGATTAGACATATTGCTTTTCGAGATTACTTGATACAGTTTTCTGATATTAAGCAAGAATATTCTGAATTAAAAAAACGATTAAGTTTACTGAATTGGAAAGATGGAAACGAATATAATCAAGCTAAAAATGATTTCATTAAAATTCATGAAAAAAAAGCCATTAAATGGTACAATTCGAAAAAATGATTGATTTACCCGAAATATCAACCAAAAAAATTGTCGTAAAGCTAACTCCTAAAGCAGAAGTCTTAGTTAAAAAAGGACATCCTTGGATATTTGACCAAAGTATTGCCAAACAAAACACCGAAGGAAATTCTGGTGATTTGGTCATCCTTTTTGACAATAGAAAAAATAAGTTTCTAGCTGTTGGATTTTACGATCCCTTCTCTCCTATTAGAATTAAAATTTTACAAGCCAATAAACCAGCAAATATTAATGCTGATTGGTTTAATAGCAAAATACAAGAAGCTTACAATAAAAGAAAACCTTTATTAGAAACTGCCACCAACAGCTATCGCTTAATTTATGGTGAAAATGACAATTTACCTTCTTTGGTTGCTGATGTGTATGATAATGTTTTGGTCGTTAAACTTTATGCACAGTTTTGGTTTCCATATTTAAAAGACATTTTACCAGAACTATTGGCAACGAGTAATACCGATACACTTGTTTTACGTTTGAGCAGAAATGTTCAGAAAGAAGGAAATGAGTTTGGTTTACACGATGGACAAGTAATCCATGGAGAATTAGAAAACGAAGTTGTCATTTTTAAAGAACACGGAGTTTTGTTTTCTGCCAATGTAATTAAAGGACATAAAACAGGTTATTTTTTAGATCATAGAGCCAATCGTAAAAAGGTTGGTGAAATGTCCAACCAAAAAACTGTGTTAGACGTATTCTCTTATGCTGGAGGATTCTCTGTTCATGCATTAGCTGGAGGAGCAAAAGCTGTAACGAGTCTCGATATTAGTGCTCCAGCACTAGAATTAGCCAAAGAAAATGCTAATCTTAATCCATACACAGGAAAACATTACACCATAGTTGGTGATGCTTTTGATGAGCTAGAAAAACTGGCATCACAACGAACTAGATTCGACATTGTGGTATTTGACCCTCCTTCTTTTGCTAAAAGTGCAATTGAGGTTGACAGAGCAATTAACAGTTATAAAAAACTAGCTGTTTTAGGTGTTAAACTAGTTAACAGAGGTGGAACATTAGTTTTAGCTTCTTGCAGTTCAAGAGTTACAGCTGATGTATTTTTTGAGTTAATGGAAGAAGTAATGCAAACAACTAAAACCAACTATACTGTTTTAGAAAAAACTAACCATGATATTGATCATCCTATTGGTTTTAAAGAAGGTGCTTATTTGAAATGTATTTATATTCGAATTAACTAGCTGCTTATCTTTCTCTTAAAAATAATAATAATTTTGTTTGACAACCGTTCTAATAAACATTAAAACATTTTTAACAAGGACTTTGGCAAGATTAGGTAACAAGAGTCTATGGAGGTTTTTTAACTTAAAATATTCTAGAAAAACTGCTATGCTTAAGAAGCAGTTATTATTTATAGCATTATTGTTCTGTTTGTTCAATTTAAACGCTCAAGAAAAGAACACGATAAAACTGGGTATAGAGCCTGGAATTCTTCTATTTTCATCTTCTGAAAATCTAGGATTACTCTTTAACATTGAGCCTAAATTGAAAATTTCTAAAAACGCTTTCATGGGATTAAGAATTGGAATTGTTCTGAATCCTCAAAAATTTGAAAATCATGACAGTCTTCAATTCGAGATCGATGAAGAATTTGATGAAGAATTTGACAATGGCGGAATTTCGTTTGTTCCAACCATCGATTATTACTTGAATGGAAATAATTATCGCCCCTATTTAGGTTTGGGTGTAGGGGCGTACTTGTTAACTAGCTACGTAGATGTCATTTCAAACACTTCCTCGGATGAATTTGAAGTGAAAGTCAATAAACAAGTAGGCGTTCTGTTACGAGGAGGATTTGAATCAAGTAGATTAAGATTTGGATTAGAATACAACTTCATTCAAAAAGCTGATATTAAAATACCAAATGGAGAAGTAATAGGTACAGTTGATAATAGCTATTTGGGACTGTCTTTTGGTCTTATAATTGGATCTGGGATGGTCAAAAATTAATTACAATTGGTCATTCTGAACAAATTCGGTACATAAAAAACTGTTGCTAACCAAAAGCTTTATTTAATGAGTTTTTTAAAATTACCTTTGCAACTCAAATTTAACAATGAGTCAAAAAATCATATAAAGCTAATGATACTTTACTAATAAAGATTACCTCTTATACTTCATCAATAAATTAGGGTAATCGGAAATTATTCCATCAACACCTCTTTCTACCAATAAATCTATTGTTTCGGAATCGTTAACTGTCCAAACATGTAATTCCTTACCCATACTATGCACTCTATCTATTATATTTTTTGTTGCATAACTGTGTTTTACCATTATTTCATCTACAAAATGATAGCGCTTTAATGGCTTAATATTCACTCCTTTATCCCATGACAACGGTAAATTAGCATACTTCCCTACAAATAGTTTTCCTGTCCTAATTTCATTATCTAATTTATGAACTCTAAATAAGGCTCTATCGTTAAATGAAATAACTTTACACCATACTTTAGCGTCATTACTTTTAATTACATTAATAATATGGCGTTCTATATTAGGATAGTACATAAAACTATACTTGGTTTCAATTAACAACTCAGCTTTTCCGTCTATTAGCTGAATTACCTCATCCAAGGTTGGCACCTTTTCTTTAATATAATATTTATTAAACTTAAAGCCTGCACTGTGTTTTAAAATTTCCTTATAAGTTTTATTTTTAACAAAACCTACCCCTGTAGTTGTTCTTCTTAAACTTCTATCGTGCAAAACAATGATAACGTTATCCTTTGTTTGTTGCACATCTATTTCTATCCTATCAACACCTAACTCTAGTGCTAACTGAATAGAGGCCAAAGTATTTTCTGGAGCTAGCCCTGCTGCACCACGATGACCAGTAACCGTAATTTTATTGTTACTTCCCAATTATATTTATAGAAAAAAATGAATGTTTTAAGCTGTAAATGTAACGAATTAAACCAACTCAGTTTCTGAGTAATCTCTTAGTTCATTATAAACACTGTCACGTTCTATTGGTTGTCGATTTACATCTTTAATTAAAGCAATCATTTGCTCTGAAGACATCACTGGTTTTTGTTCTTCAGCTCCTGCCATCGTATAAATCTTTGTTGAATCATCTACTGTTCCATCAATATCATTAACACCAAACGACAGTAACAATTGAGTCGTCTTTCTCCCTATCATTGGCCAATAAGCTTTAATATGATTGAAGTTATCTAAAAAGATACGTGCTATCGCATACATTTTCAAATCTTCAACAATACTAACTTCTTCAATATCTGACATTTGATTATTCCCATTTCTAAACTTTAATGGAATAAACGCATTAAACCCACCTGTTTTGTCTTGTAATTCTCTTAAACGATTCATATGGTCTATCACATGTTTTGGTTCTTCAATATGTCCGTATAAAATTGTCGCATTAGATGGCATTCCAACAGAATGAGCTGCTTCATGCATTTCTAACCATTGCTCTCCTGTGCACTTATCTTTACATATTTGGTCTCTTACTGTTTTATCAAAAATTTCTGCTCCTCCTCCTGGTAAAGAACCTTGTCCCGCATCTTTTAGGATTTGCAAACATTCTTTATAGCTTACCTTTGCTTTACGTGACATATAATCCAACTCTACAGCCGTAAAAGCTTTTACGTGTAAATCTGGTCGCATTTCTTTTATCTTGCTAATTAAGTTTTTAAAATACTCTAACCCCATTTTGGGATGAACTCCTCCTACAATATGAACTTCTGTAATATCCTTTCCTTCGTATGCTTTAATTGCTTCAAAAATATCTTCCTCACTCAACTCCCAAGCTCCAAAATCATCTTTTTCTCTTAAAAACTTAGAGTAAGCACAAAATTTACAATCAAAAACGCAAATATTTGTGGGTTCTATATGGAAGTTTTTATTAAAATATGTTTTATTTCCATGCTCTCTTTCTCTAATAAAATTTGCTAAAACGCCCAAATAACTTACATCTGCATTTTTAAAAAGATAAATTCCTTCTTTAGAAGTAATTCTATCTCTATTTATTACCTTATCTATAACACTTAATAAGGTGTTATCTTTTACCGTTTCCTTCAAAAACTTTATTGACATGCTTCTATTTATTTTAAGCAAATGTAATTAATCTCCATAAAAAAAGAGCCTCGATTTCTCGAGACTCTTCTAACTAATTTTTAACTAAAAATTTATTTAGATAATATCACTTTTTTAGTAGTTATATTATCTCCAGATTTTATTTTCACAAAATAAACTCCATTTGGTTGGTTATTCATATCAACAGTAAATAATTGCGTATTTTTTGTTGAATTAAAAATCTCCTCTCCTAACATATTATAAACAGAAACGGTAGAACTAACTTTATCTGTTAACGCTATATTTATTGTTCCAATAGATGGATTTGGATAAACCATAATGTTTGCAAGATTCCCTAAGATTTCTTTTTCTCCAGTAGAAATATCACAAATTACTGCAACTACAGTTCCTTTATAGTTTAAGGCTGTTCCGTTTCCTCCAGCACCAGAACCCCAGTACTCAACATCTCTAAATCCTATTCCAGCTTCATTAGCCCAAATTTGATTACCTGTTGTTCCTGTAGCTGTTCCCATTGCTAATGTATCTCCAGCACCTGGAGCTGCAGGATGATCATATCCAATGTAGAAATCTCCATTTAATGCTACTGCTGGTGAAATTGGCATCGCAATAAACTGATTTAAATTTGCAGAAAATTGACCTGTTGTTATAGAAGCAGAAGCCATAACAGTTCCTGGAGCTGTTAAAACAGTTGCATCACTCAAATCTTTACCAGTCCCATCTGCATCCCAAATTTTTAAAGTTGCAGCACCTGATCCTGATGATTGCACAAATACATAAAGCACATCTGTTAATTCTTTTCCTGTTCCAGAAAATGAAACTTTAGATGCCCAACCATTGTCATCATAAGCATTGTTCCCCATAATATAGCCATCATTTAAAAAAGGTGCAGCATTAAGGTCTAAGCCCCAAAAAGAAGGTCCGAAATTTTCAGTATTCCAATCCCAGTTAGCTGCAGTAGAATCACAAGTTACAGTTCCTGTTGGATTAACTAAAATATAGCCTGTTTTTGTTTCTGTATCATTATTAGAACCATCTCCTACTTGTAATGAAACAGAATAAGTTCCTGCTGTATTATAAGTAACAACATGAGCTCCTTGTGTTCCCATAGTTGACGGAGAAACTCCACCTAAACCTGTTACATCAAAATTCCAGTTCCAAGAAGTAATTGTATTTGGACCAGTTGAAGATTCTGTAAAAGTAACCGTTTGTCCAGCATTTATAGTGGTAACATTCGCACTGAAAATTGCATCGATTGGTAAAGCAGCACAATTTGTAGTACTAGAAGTCGACAATGCAATTCTAACAGTATTAAGAGATGCAATCATTCTAGCTTTTTGTCCAGCAGTAAAAGCATTCATACAGTTATCATTTACGTAATCCATGTAATTCATAAACATATCCCCACTATTACTACATGAAGCACTTGGATGGGTTGGACAGTTATAATTCGCAGTTTGTTGAGTTGGAGTATCAGCTACTTGATCATCTCCACAATTAGCATCTCCCCAAACATGAGAAAGGTTGAAATGATGACCAACCTCATGAGTTGCTGTTCTCCCTAAATTAAAAGCTCCAGATGTATTACCAAAAGCTCCATCAGTAATATGAACAGCTTGCATACCATTTGGGTAAGCAAACCCTAAAGTTCCTCCTCCAATAGTATACACATATAAATTTAAATATAATGCTGGATCCCACATATCTGCGCCACCCGATTGTGGAGGAGAACCACCAGCAGTTCTTCTAATAATTCCATTAGTTGCATTTCCTTGAGGGTCAACATTTGCTAAGCAAAACTGAATTTCTGTATCTACAGCCGAAAAAACACCAGGTGTATTTCCTGCATCAGTATTTGTCCTTCCAAAATCAGCATTCAATCTGGCTATTTGCTGAGTTACTCTAATATCAGGAACAGTTCCTGTAGATTCCCATATTTGAACAACAACAGGAATTGTAATAACAGCTTTCTTTGCATTCGCATCATAATTATTTGCAATCCAATTCTGAATTTGTTGTTCTCTTAAAATTTGATTAGCATCAAAAGTAGCAGGATCTAAATCTCGTAATGCACTCATCATCTCATTAGAATGACACCTTTGATTATTAGCATTAATTGCTTGTTGAACCCTCTTTTGGGAAAAAGCTCCTGATGTTAATATAGCCAAAGCAGAAATTAATAAAGTAATTTTTTTCATTTTAGTTATAGTTTAGTTAGTATTCAGCCCTCTAAATTAAACATTTATCGATGTTTTTACATCATATTTTTTATTTATTATATGAATCCTAAACAAGATTTAAAGGACAAAGCAACCTTTTGTTCTTCTTATCCGTCTTGTATATGGAGACGGTTTTAAAGTTAATTAGATAGGTAGTTAAACAGATAATAAGTCTCCTGCCTTTGAATTTTAAAAGCCCTACTTTAGTGGGGCTTTTTTATGTAAATACTTTTCCTGGATTTAATATCCCTTTTGGGTCAAACAATTGTTTAATGTTTTTTTGGAGTGTTAGTTCTGTTTTAGTAAAAGGAATATCCAAATAATTTTTCTGAACATATCCTATTCCATGCTCTCCAGAAATAGTCCCTTTTAATTTTACACACAGTTCAAAAATTTCACGAATACCCTTTGGTAATTTATTGTTCCACTCATCATCAGTCATTTTACCTTTTATAATGTTAATGTGCAAATTACCATCTCCTGCATGTCCATAACAAACGGATTTAAAACCATACTGTTTACCTATATCTTTAACTCCTTTTAATAAAATGGGTAATTCAGCTCTTGGCACAACAGTATCCTCTTCTTTATATATAGATTTGGCTTTAACAGCTTCTCCTACTACTCTTCTTATTTTCCAAAGTTTATCTTTTTGAGCTGCATCCTCTGCAAATAAAATTTCATCGCATTTAAAATTTTCTAGTACTTTATAAATTGTCTCGCAATCATTAAAAAGTACCTCTTTATTATTGCCATCAACTTCTATCAATAAATGTGCTTCTATATTTTCTGGTATATCTAAAGAATCCTCTCCAAT
>JAESTF010000095.1 GCA_016763795.1 Flavobacteriales bacterium | reverse complement strand
CCTCTATAAGAGTTATTACTAAATCCAGCAGATATCCCTTTAGATATAATCGTGCTCCTGGTGTTTTTTCCAAGGTGAATCATTTTGGTTCCAGTATCTGCTTGCTGATAATTATTAGTCACAGCAATAGAGTAAAATTCACCAATAGAATTATCTCCTTTTAAGATGCAAGAGGGGTATTTCCAAGTTACTGCTGAGCCAGTTTCTACTTGAGTCCATGATATTTTAGACCCTTTATGACAAATACCTCTTTTTGTTACGAAATTATATATTCCACCAACACCATTTTTATCCCCAGGATACCAGTTTTGTACGGTAGAATATTTTATTTCTGCACCGTCTAAAGAGATTAGCTCAACTACAGCAGCGTGTAATTGGTTTTCATCTCTCATAGGCGCAGTACAGCCTTCTAAATAGCTTACGTAGCTATCTTCATCAGCAATTAACAATGTTCTTTCAAATTGACCAGTATTGGCTTCGTTAATTCTAAAGTAAGTTGATAATTCCATAGGACAACGAACCCCTTTAGGTATGTAGCAAAAAGACCCATCAGAAAATACTGCTGAATTTAAGGCTGCATAATAATTATCAGTACTTGGAACAACTGTCCCTAAATATTTTTTGACTAGTTCTGGATGGTCTTGAACGGCTTCACTAAACGAACAGAAAATAATACCTAATTCTCCTAGCTTTTCTTTAAAAGAAGTTTTAACAGAGACAGAATCAAAAACAAAATCAACTGCAACACCGCTTAATGCTTTTTGTTCATCCATAGAAATGCCCAATTTATCCATTGTTGCTTTCATTTCTGGATCAACATCATCCCAATCTATATCTTTTAGTTCTTTTGGTGCTGAATAATAAGAAATAGATTGTAAATCAATTTTTGGATATTTGACATGAGCCCAACTTTTTTCGGTCATTGTTTTCCAATAAGCAAATGCTTTTAATCGCCAATCTAATAGCCATTGTGGTTCATCTTTTTTAGAAGAAATTAAGCGTACCACATCTTCATTTAAACCAATAGGAGTTACTTCAGAATCGACATCAGTTGTAAATCCGTATTTGTATTCTTGGTTTTCTTCTAATTGTTTCCCAAGTTCGTCTTCTGTTATTGTTTTTATTTTACTCATCTTACAACGAAAAACTTTCTCCACAACCACAAGTTCTATTTGCATTGGGATTATTAAATACAAAGCCTTTACCGTTTAAACCTCCAGAAAAATCTAGTTCTGTGCCGGCTAAGTAGAGAATGCTTTTTTTATCGCAAACGATTTTTACACCTTTGTCTTCAAATTCTTTATCATCATCATTAATGATGTGGTCAAAACTCATATCATAAGTTAAGCCCGAACAACCACCGCCTTTCACACCAACACGAATAAAACTACCCTTAGGAGCATTGTCTTCTGCCATTAGCATAATTGCTTGGTCTTTTGCTTTTTCTGAAACTGTTATCATAATGTTCTTATTTAGATTCATTCTAAATTAAAGCAAAAGTACCTAAAATGTGGTATCTGCACAAGAAATTAAGATTAAAATTTGGCAATAATAAAATAGAATTAAATCCAGCCGTTTAATTTATAGAAAAAAATAGCGGTATATTCTCTGTAAACGATGATTTGAAATTTTAGATGTGACCAAAATTGATATCGAAGCTGCGTGTTATTGCCAATGTTTAGAATTGTATTATTTCCACCTAAATCTTGATCATTAAATAAAAAAGAAGCCTTTACTGGTGTCGGAAATGCCGCTTTTCCAGTAAGGTTGGTTAGACCTGCTTTTTTAAATGTTTTAAGCGATCTATAAATATGTTCTGGAGAAGATACAATAATTATAGGAGGGTTATTGGGTAACATTTCTTGAACTGCCAATGCTTGTGAGCGCGTATTGGCTCCTTTGTTCTCAAATAGAATTCTAGTTTTACTGATACCTCTAATTATTAATTCTTTTTTCATCAGATAACAAGCCGAATTTGTATCTGTTGTATCTCCAGGCATGGTTACAATAATTTTGGTATAAGGTAATTTGTTTGCCAATTCAGCAGCTCGGTAGGTTCGCATTAAACCAGATTCGCTAGGAATTCCACCACCACTCATTACAATAATGTAGGCCGGTTTTTCGGTTAATTTGTATTCTGAAATACTTAGATTATAATACATCCAAAAAGGAATGGTAGTAAAGGATAGTAGAAATATGATAAGAAATATTACGCCAGAACTTAGTAATAACCATTTAAAAGGATTTCTTAATTTTTTAATTATGTTAGGAAGTGTTTTAATAAACGCTAAGATAATAAGATTTAATAGAATTTGGCTTAGGGATAATGGTGGTATCCTTTTTTTAAGCTTTCTAAGAGTTGTGTGGTCAGTTAATATTAGTCTTGGAGAGGTGAAAAATGGAAAAGATATAACGAGTAGTTCGACCACAGGAAAACCCTAAAAAAAGATAAAAGAAAAGGGCTGCTTTATAAACTTTCATACCTTTGCAATATGTTAGAAGATAAAAATGAAAAACCAGTAAGTGAGTTAGAAGAATTGGGCGAATTTGGTCTAATTAAACACTTAACCCAAAATATAAAATTACAAAATACATCTTCTTTAAAAGGGGTTGGTGATGATGCTGCTGTATTGGAATATAAAGACAAACAGACAGTTGTTACCACGGATTTGCTAGTGGAAGGGGTTCATTTTGATATGTTGTATATGCCTTTAAAACACTTGGGTTATAAAGCTGTAAGTGTAAATTTATCAGATGTGTATGCCATGAATGCGATTCCGAAACAAATTACGGTTTCTATTGCTGTTTCTAACAGAATGTCGATTGAAGGCTTAGAAGATTTATATGAAGGAATTTTGTTAGCATGTGATATTTATGGTGTTGATTTGGTTGGTGGAGACACCACTTCTTCAACTTCTGGATTAATTATTAGTATTACAGCAATTGGCGAAGGAGAAAAAGAGAAGTTAGTATATAGAGATGGAGCTAAAGAGAATGATCTGATTTGTGTTTCTGGTGATTTAGGAGGAGCTTTTATGGGCTTACAACTATTAGAAAGAGAAAAACAGATTTATAATGACAATCCAAAAGTTCAACCAGATTTTTCGGGGTTTGATTACTTATTAGAAAGACAGTTAAAGCCTGAGCCACGTAAAGATGTGATTGATATGTTTGAGAAAATTGGGGTAAAACCAACTTCAATGATTGATATTTCGGATGGATTGTCTTCAGATTTAATTCATATTTGTCAACAATCGGAAGTAGGTTGTACGATTTATGAAGATAAAATCCCATTAGATTATACAACTATTAATGCTGCTGAAGAAATGAAGCTAGATCCAACAGTTTGTGCGTTAAATGGCGGAGAAGATTATGAGTTGTTGTTTACCATCTCTTTAGATGATTATAATAAGATTAAAGACCAGAAAAGAGTGGCAGTAATTGGGCATATTACTTCAGATAAAGGTCGCTATCAATTAGTTTCTAAAAGTGATCAGGTACAAGAATTAACCGCACAAGGTTGGAATTCTATACTTAAAAAGAATTAACTTTGTATGAAGTAGGGTTGTGAAATTAGTTCAAAACATATTAAGTATTGTTTTAGTAATAGCGTTTTTTAATGTTGTTATTGGTAAATCGATACACGAATTTTTTGAGCATGGTCACGAAACAGAGATTTGTGCAGATAAAGATATTAACCATTTTCATGAGCATG
>JAESTF010000094.1 GCA_016763795.1 Flavobacteriales bacterium | reverse complement strand
TTAGCGAATAAACAACCGAACGATGAAACAATATAAAAACATACTATTAGTTGTTGGTTTACTAACCACAGCAAGCATAGCTGCTCAAGATATGCTAACCATTAATGCAGCAGGTATTACCGTACAAAACAATGCAAGTATAACAGTACAAGGCTCTGTTATAAATAATACCAACGGTACGATAGATAATTTAGGAACCGTATATGTAAGTGGAAATTGGGAAAACAATGGTGGTAACACTTGTTTAATAAACAACAGCAATGGTTGGGTAGAGTTAAATGGTAACAGTCAAATCATTAAAGGTACTGCTATTACCGATTTTTATAACTTGCGTTTAACAGGTACGTTAGGCAGCGTAAAAACGTTAAACATTAACACCAATGTAAACAATCAGTTAGCATTAGGTGCTGATGAATTGCAAACAGCAAACAATATTGTTTACGTAAACAATGCAAATACCAACGCTATTAGTTGGAATGGTGGTTACGTTGCCAGTTCCGATTTAGGGGGGTATTTGGTAAGAAATACAACGTCAGATTCGAGCTATACCTTTCCAGTAGGTAATAGTTTGTTGGCAGGAATTTATAGATCGGTTAAACTTACTCCGAATAGTGGGAGTGCAAGGTTTCATGGAGTTCGTTTGGCCGCTCTTAATCCTAGTAATGATAATACAGGTGTTTCAGCATCGGGAGCAATAGGCCCTTTTAGCGAATATAATTTATCGCAAGATGTAGCGGAGATTAACACCCTTTTTTATCATAATATCCATCAATTTTCGGGTACAGGAACAGTAACTGTAGCTATTGATTACTTTGCGAGTGATGGGCTTTTTTCTTCAGTAGCACAATGGGATGTAAACAATTTACAGTGGGAAGATCAAAATTACACCTACTCCTCTTCAACCTCTGGTAATAACTTAAATAATCCTACTTATACAATGAGTAAAACTAATGTTAGCAATTTAAACTCAGATGTTTTTGCATTAGAAAAATTAAACATAAAAATACCAGGTGGGCTATCGCCTAATGGTGATGGAAATAATGATGAATTTTATATAGAAGGATTGGATTATTATCCAGAAAATGAGTTGGTAATATTTAACCGTTGGGGAGATGAGGTTTTTAAAGCATCCCCATATCAAAACAACTGGGAAGGGCAAAGCAAAGGATCTATGGTGTTGACAGGAAATGAGGTTGTTGATGCTACCTATTTTTATGTGCTAAAACTAAGCAACGAAGTAGCTCCTTTATCGGGTTCTTTAGAATTAAAAAGATAACGCTCTAAATTCAATACAGTAAATTAATTGCCATGAAATATATATATTTAATTACTACATTCTTACTACTAACTATTACCCAGATAAATGCTCAAAAAGAGTTTCATTTATCGCAATACATGTTACATCAGCCTTTTGTAAATCCTGCGGCTATGAGTAGTTATAACAATATTAATGGAGCGCTATTATATAAAAAACAATGGGTAGGCTTACAAGGCTCTCCAGAAATACAGGCATTTAATGTAAATAGTCCTTTAAAAAGAAATAGTAATAGTCACTTGGGTTTAACAGTTATACACGATAAGATAGGCGTTAATGATAATTTTTATGTTGCCGCAAGTTATGCTTATGCTTTAAAAGTAAGTAGAAAAACTCGTTTTTCGTTTGGATTATCAGCTCAAGCAGATCTGCAACAAAGTAAATATGCTCAAGTGCAAGATTTAAATGATGGAAATGATGTAATATTTTCTCAGAATTCACCCAAACATATTGCTCCAAATTTTCAATATGGTATGTATTATTATAGTAGCAAGTTTTATGTTGGTTTAGTTATCCCTAAACTGTTAATTAATACTATTGAAACTACCGAACAAAATACTTCAGTAGCATCTGGGTTTGATATAAAAGAATGGCACTATTATTTAAGTGGAGGTTATAAATTTGATTTATCAAATAGAACAACCTTAACTACTTCAACACAATTAAAGCAAGTTACAGGAGCACCATTACAAATAGATATTAATGCCATAGCTGTTTATCAAAAAAAGATAGGATTAGGAGTTTCTTATAGAACAAGTAACGAAGTAGTTGGCTTGTTAACCTATCAATTAACTAACTTTTTTAAGTTAACTTATTCTTACGATTATTCTTTCTCTCAATTAGCAGATTATCAGTCAGGAACACACGAAATATCGTTAATTTTTAATTTGGTAAACGATAAAAAATCTTTATTTATAGCCGCACCTAGGTTTTAATTTATAGAATAATAAATTATAAAACAACAACGTAAAAAGTACTAAAGAACACTCTAACTACATGAAAATTTTATTAAACATAGCCTTTATCTTATTGTGTGCAAACAGTTTTGCACAAAACAATGCTATTAAAACTGCAAAAGAACACCAAAATAAAGGATACTTTATAGAGGCAAGTGTTGAATATGAAAAAATTTTAACAGATAAAAAATTGGAAGAAGATGAGTTAAATAATATTCATAAAAATTTAGGGCATTGCTATTATGCAATACATAACTATTCTTTAACTCAAAAATATTGGGAATTATATTTAAGTAAAATACCTACAGATGCATCTCTTTATCAAAAATATGGATTAGTATTAAATTCAGAAAATAAAAAAACGGAAGCTGAATTGTTTTATAAGAAACATTTAAAAGCATTAGAAGATACATTTTTAGAGCAATTGTACATTGCTAATTTTGAATGGGTCTCAGAAAATAAGAACCTTAAAAGTACTTATCAAATAACAAAAACAAACATTAACACGGGTGGTGTTGCTATGGGAGTGGCAGAATGGAATGATGGTTTAATCGTAGGTTTTCCTCAAACACAAAAAGATGAACAAACGATATTCTATAATTTAGGTTTTGTTACTAAAAATGATTCTTTAGAATATTCGGAGCCTCAGTTGTTATCTAATGAGTTGTCTACGAGCTTCTATGCTGGATATCCATCGGTAGATAAAGCAAATGAAGTACTATATTTTACCGCTAACTCGTCCGAAGAGAAAAAATTTAAACAAAAGAAAAAAGAAACAAATTATAGTTCTAAAGGTGTAAATATTTTAAAAATATATAGCATAAAATACGAGAATAATAAATGGGTAAATAAAATAGGTTTAGCGTTTAACAGTAACGAATATAGTTGTACACATCCTAGCATAAGTGAGGATGGTAAAACCATTTATTTTGTATCTAATATGCCAGGTGGTTTTGGAGGCTATGATATCTATAAAGCTAATTTAGTTGCAGGAGAGTGGAGTGCCCCTATCAATTTGGGAAAAACCATAAATACAAAACTAGATGAGATGACTCCTTTTATACAAAAGGATAATTTATTTTTTTCATCTAAAGGGTTTTTAGGATATGGAGGGTTTGATGTCTATCAAACTAAATTTATTAATGATAAATATACTACTCCAAAAAACATGGGGAAAGCTATAAATTCTAATGAAGATGATTTTTCTTTTTATTTATCAGGAAACAAACAGGAAGGTTATTTAAGCTCTAATAGAGATGAAGAATTAAATATAGATAATGTTTATGAATTTATATTAAACCCTTTCCTTGTTGTTGATGCGGATACCAAAGAGCCTATTGCTAATGTTGCTATAAATATTGAGAGGAATAAAAATATTGAATCGTTAGCAACAAATAACAAAGGAGAATGGAATAGTGTTTTTGATACGGATAATGAAAATATGATTCTTTTAAACAGTCCGTATTACGAGATAAAAAAACTTAAAACAAACTCAGCAGGTTTTATAGAAGAAGTAAAGCGAGTTGAATTAAAAAAATTAACATTATTTGGACAGGTAATTTATAGTATTTCAGAAAATCCGATTAATGGAGCATTGGTTACTTTATATGAAAAAAATAAAGCTGATGAGTGGGTAAAAATTGATTCTGAAATAACCAAAAATGATGGAAAATGGAAATTCTACATTAGAAACGATCGAGAATATCAAGTAGAAGTGGAAGTGGATGGGTACATAGTTTCGAAGACAATAGTTCCGGCACTCAATCAAAACAATCCAAATAGAGATGCTATTATAAGTAGTTTAAATCCATTAAAGATGAAAGCAGAACCTAAAAAAGATTTAATTATAAAAATAGATAACATTTATTTTGATTATGATAAGTCAATTTTAAAAGTAGAATCATATTCAATACTTGATAATTTGGTGGACTTCTTAAATGAAAATTCAAGTGTTAGAATTGAGTTAAGTGCTCATACAGATTGTATAGCTTCTGATGGATATAATTTAAGATTGTCAACAAGTAGAGCCAAATCGGCATATAATTATTTAGTTAAAAAGGGTATTACTAAAAATAGATTAGTAAGTAAAGGTTATGGGAAAAGAAAACCATTAAATACTTGCGAAGAACAAAAAATAGATCCTAAGGTTGCAGCAAAAAATAGAAGAGTTGAGGTTAAAATTTTGTAAGTAGGGGCTTTATTTTGGGAATTAGAGGAAGTTCGAAGCGTATAAAAAGTGTCAGTCCGAGTGATTTCTATTTTTTTTTCAAGAACAGCATTTTTAAGAAGATTGAAAATGATTAAAATTAAAAAAGAAAACAAGAAAATCCCCTTGTCTGATAGCCCCAATTGTTATAGCTATTTTAGTATGACACTATTAATCATTCAGCCAGGTAGTTAAATAATCATTCGGAAAGGGCAAATAGACATTCTAACCAGCACTTTACTAATTCGCCTAATTTAAAGTTGATTATCATATTGATTATTAAGAATTTTAATTAATTATTAAATGGTAATCTTTTCTAAATATAAATGTCCGAAGTGCGGTAGAAACCATAAATGGAAAAAGATTTATACATCTAATGGTACTATCCTCGAAAAAATAGAGAAGACATATATATCATGGTGTAAAGAGAGAGGTAATTACGTTCTGTTAAATTTATAAAAAAAGTGTATTATGCAAAAATTAATTTTATTTATTGGTTTAATAATGTTTTCATTAACTTCATTTTCTCAAGAAATATGTGATAATGGGGTTGATGATGATGGTGATGGATTAATTGATTTGAATGATGTAACTGATTGTAATTGCCAAGGAATAGGAGGTGGAGGTGGTAACCTTTCTTATATTCCAAATTCAGACTTTGAAAATATGGGATGTTGCCCTAATGGACAATCTGATTTAAATTGTGCACAAGGTTGGGTACAAGCAACAAATAGAACAGCAGATTATTTAAATACATGTGGCTTTATGCCTGCAGTAGTCACACCGCCTGCTGCTAATCCAAATGGAGGAGGTGATGGCATGGTAGGACTAGCTTTTTCTCCTGGCTATAAAGAATATATTGGGGCGTGTTTATCTCAACCATTACTAGCAGGTACTCAATATCAAATTACATTAGATATTGCTTCTTGTTCTGCAAACGGCAGCTTAAATGCTTGTTTAGGAGGAAATTTTAATTATCCGAATGTTGATTTTGTTATTTATGGGAATATTAGCTGTGCCAACCTCCCTGCTAATACTATAGATTGTCCTGTAGCTGCGGGTACTGGTTGGGCTGTGTTAGGGTCAACAGTATATACACCGTCTAATAATTGGAGTTCTATTACAATAACCTTCACACCTGCAGTAAATATTACCACTATAATACTTGGGCCACCCTGTGTTATTCCTGCTGGATTTAATACTTGTTTTCCATATTTTTCTGTAGATAATTTAACACTAAACACATCACTCTCTTTTATTGATTTAACAGTAACCGAAGAAGGATCTTTTTATACTGGGGATGAAAAATTACATGCACATTTAGATAGCCTTTCTGGCTCTTATCAATGGTATATGAATGGAATTGCATTAATTGGAGAAATAGATACATTGTTAGATTTAATGCCTTATAGTTGTTTGTTAAATGTTGATACATTTACATTTGTTCAAACTATAGGAGGAGCATGTTTATCTGATTATCAAGTAATATCTAACGGTCCTCCCTTGGCTAATTTTACAGTAAACAATGCATGTACTGGTCAAGTAGTTTTATTGTTTGACTCATCAACACCATCGCCATCTAATGTGCCTGTTTCAAATTGGTTCTGGGATTTTGATGATTCATCTCCTTTAGATTTAATACAAAATCCTACCCATTCTTATGCTAATTCCGGAACTTATAATGTAGAATTAATTGTTTCGGATGGCTTATGTCTCGATACAATAACTAAACAGGTTTTAATAACAGCCCAAGATGTAGCTGCATTTACCTATCTAAATACGAGTTACTGCCTTAATGATGCTAATCCTGTAGCAGTAATAACAGGAGTAGCTGGAGGTATTTTTACAATTGATAATGGAGGGAATATAAATTCAATGACTGGTGAAGTTGATTTATTAAGTACAGGCAATGGTATTTATATGGTAATCTATACGACAACTGGTGTCTGTCCTGTATCTACAATTTATATTTTAGAAATAACCGTTTGTGTTATTCCTCAAGCAATTTTCACAGTTAGTGATACGAGTATTTGTGTTGGTGATTGCATCAATTTTCTAGATCAAAGTGTTGGGTCAAGTAGCTGGAATTGGTCTTTTAGTGAAGGGATTCCAAACTCATCAACTTTACAAAACCCTAATAATATTTGTTTTAATAATGAAGGTATTTATAAGATAGAATTAATTACAGGAAACCCTTTAGGTACAATTTATGATACTACTATTAGAACCTTAGTAGTTAATCCTCTTCCAATAGTTGACGCAGGAGAAGATGTGATAATTAATTTTTATGGAGATAGTGTAACACTTTATGCCACAGGATCTGTTGGTAATTACTTATGGTCTCCTGTTAGTTTTTTAGATTGTCCATTATGTATACAAACAGATGCATTTCCAGAAAAAACTACGACTTATACTATTTTTTTAACAGATTTTAATGGATGTATGGCATCAGATGATGTTATTGTGACTGTAGATGTTGAGAATAGTTTTTTTATTCCAAACACATTTACTCCAAATAATAATGGGAGAAATGATGTGTTTAGAGCTTATGGTACACAGGTTGATCAGTTTGAGATGCAAATATATAATCGATGGGGCGAACTTATATTCTCTACTAATGATTTGGAAATTGGTTGGAATGGGACTTATAAGGGAAAATTGGTTCAAGAAGGAGTTTATGTTTGGAAAATTTTTTTTAAAGAAAAGGTGACAGGAAAAAATTATAGAAGAATAGGTCATGTGAACCTTTTAAAGTAACCCCTTTTCATGATGTTTTAGTTTTTTTTGTAGATTCTTCTAAATAAAAAAGGGTGCTAAGTCCTTAAAATATTTTAAGCTTGTGGGCCCATAGGGAGCATACCATATTAACACCTAATACCACTTGGTCGCAGTTAAATATAGGTTTCTTGTTGTAGGGTGGTAGACCGAAATATCGATAGAAAACAGTTAAAACCCTGTAACGAAATCGAGACCTTTTAGTTTTATTAGTTACTTAGGCGTAAAAAATTTGATACCTAGATTAATAAGGTGGAGCCGCGCAGTTTTTTAAGTTATAACTTGAGATATTTTTTAGACAAGGCTTTCACAGAATTGACAAATTTTTCCACGTTTTTGTTCTTTTCGTTTTTTCGCCAAGCCATTATAAACGATTGGTTAACTTTTTCTTCTTTAACTAACTTACAATAGTTAATATTTTTCAAGCTATGATCTATCATCCCTTCGTTAATTAAGGTTAGTCCAATACCCGCATTTACAAAACTTAATCGAGCGCGTTGTGGTGAAGAAAAAAGAACAGTGTTAGGAGAGAAGCCATTGAAATAGCATTGTTGCATAAAAAAATCATACCAAAATGGATCTACTTTCCTTGGGAAGATCACGATAGGTTGATCTTTTAACATGGATACAGAAATTTCTTTTTTATTACCTAAAGGATGAGTTTTTGGGATAGCAAATAAAATTTCATCTTCCATTAGAATATGTGTCTCAATATCTTTATGTTGTTCTTTTCCATAATAAAATACCACATCAGCATGATGTTTTTTTAAACCGTTGATAATGTGTTTTCCACCTGTTATTTCACTAACTTCTAAAACTGACTCAGGATGGTCTTTACAAAAAGAAGATATAATAGAAGAAGAATTTATAAAGTGACTTGGGAAGGTGATTTTCAATATTCCTTCTTTACCAATATAGTTCATACTCGTTTCTTGAACAGCTTTCTCAAGTTGATTTAAAATTTTTACTACCTTCGAATAAAAAAAATCTCCTTCCTCAGTAAGGAACACTTCATGTTTATTCCTTATAAATAATTTGGTACCCATATTCTCTTCTAACTTTTTTATATTTCGACTAATCGGAGGTTGGGACATGAATAACTTCTCAGCTGCTCTACTAAAGTTTAATTCTTCAGCAACCGCAACAAAACATTTTAACTGGATTATATTCATGTATTTATTTTTAATGGTTATCCCTCAAAAATAGTTAATAATGTGTTGGTTATACCAAAAAGGTATTAAGATAATTAAATTATGAATAACCATAATGATTGTAGAGAATCACATTTAATTTATTTTCGCTTTCCTTTAAAACAGTAGATATCTTATTTATTTAATAATCATACAGACATGAAAAAACTATTACTTATTTGCTCAATAATCCTTCTAGGGAATTCATTTTTAAAAGCTCAAGTTACAATTTACAGTGAAGATTTTGATACTCCAGATGTTGATATGTCAACTTACCAATTATTTGATGGAGCTGATAATGCTCAGTCATTTAATATTGTAGGAGCAGATTATATACAAAGAAATGTGCCTTCTACTTTTACAGCTGGTAACGGTCCTGTTACTGGTATGACTGGAAAAGCTATTGGCTGTGAAGATGTTGATGGAGCTGGTTTTTTTGGTATTCCATATATTAAAACGAACGTAATAAATATTTCTGGATATACAAGTCTCACTTTGTCTATAAGGGTTGGAGCGCCATATGGAGATTGGGCTTCAACCACTAGGTATGAAGTTGGAGATGGGTTAGATGTAGAATATCGAATAGATGGAGGAGGTTGGCAACAAGCTCATCTTTTTGGAGGAACAGGAAATGGTCCTGGACAACATTTTTGGTATGATGTACTTGGAGATGGAATCACAGGTACTGGGGATGATGTTGGAGTTAATGCCTCCTCACAATCTTTTACAAGATTAATCGCTGGAACAGGAACTACTCTGGAGGTAAGAGTATTGATGAATTCGCTTGGTTCTCAGGAAGAGTTTGTTTTTGATGATATTATTGTTAAAGGGATAGCAGCAGTCTGTGCAGACCCAGATGTGGCAGTTGTTACAGCTACTCCAGGCACAATATGTCCAAGTGGGAGTTCAACCTTAACTTGGACTGGTAATTTAAATGATGCTACTGCTTGGCACGTGTATACTTCATCTTGTGGAGTAACTCAATTAACAACAACTACAAGTAATTCATTAGTGGTTACACCAGGAGCAACAACAACTTATTTTATAAGAGGAGAAGATGGCGCAGGATGTGTCGATGAGTCTACAGGATTCTGTGGATCAGCCATAGTAACAATACAAGATAACACTAATCCAACCATTACTTGTCCTGCTGATCAGAATGAGTCTGTGAATGTAAGTTGCCAGTTTTCACTTCCTGATTATACTGCTCTTGCTGTTGTTGCAGATAACTGTACCCCGGCACCAGTGGTAACTCAATTACCAATTGCAGGAACTCTCATAACAGGAGCTACTGTAGTTACATTGACAGTTGATGATGGCAATGGGAATACCGCAAGTTGTAACTTCAATGCAATCGGTGTTGATAATATTAACCCAACGATAGTATGTCCAGCAAATCAGAACGAAAGTTTCGATGCTACTTGTAACTTTACGTTACTTGATTACACGGGTCTTGCAGTAGTGGCAGATAATTGTAACCCTGCTCCGGCAGTAACACAAAGTCCAATAGCAGGAACAGTAATTAGTTCAACTACCACAATCACCTTAACCGTTAATGATGGTTCAGGAAATACAGCAAGCTGTACGTTTGATGTAATACCTACAGACAATACAAACCCAACCATTACATGTCCAGGGAACCAGACAGAAACAGTAACTGCTTTATGTAACTTTACATTGCCTGATTATACAGGTTTAGCAGTAGTGGCAGATAATTGTAACGCATCACCAATAGTAACTCAATCCCCAATAGCAGGAACAGTAATAACTGCAAATGCAACTATTACAATGACAGCAGATGATGGAAACGGAAACATTTCAACATGTACGTTCGATGTAAATCTTGACATGAGTGGGTGTAATGGGACTGAATGTTCAAATGCAATTACAGTAGGTCCGTTTCCAATATGTGGAGGTTCTCAAACAGAAACAGGATCAACAGTAGGAGGGACAATATCAACAGAAACAGCTTTCTGTGGAACATCTGTAGGATCGGGAGGAGTAAATTGGTACACTTTCACTGGAGATGGTGGAAATTGGACAACAAGCACTGTTAGTGGAGGAACAAACTACGATACTAAGATCTGGATCTATGAAGGAGCTTGTGGAGTATTGAACTGTGTAACAGGAAACGATGACTTTTCTGGAGTTCAATCACAAGTATCGTTCCCAACAACAGTGGGGACAGAATACTATGTAATTGTTGGAGGGTATAGTGCAAACGAAGGAAATTATGAGTTGACCTTATCAAATGTTGAAGCCGTAGCACCAGTTGCAGATGTTGCAACATTAAATGATATTAATGGAGTATGTGAAATTACAACACTTACAGAACCAACAGCTACAGATAACTGTACAGCTGTAACCGTAACGAATGATGCTACATTACCTATTACAACGAGTACAACAATTACGTGGACATATACAGATGTAGCAGGAAACTTTTCCACACAAATACAGAATGTTGTTTTGGCTGATTTAATTGCTCCAACAGTAACTTGCCCAGGAAACCAAACAGAAACACCAGATGCAAGTTGTCAATTTATATTACCTGATTACACAGGATTAGCAACAGCAACAGATAATTGTGCAGGAACTCCAGTAGTAACACAATTACCAGCTGCAGGAACTGTTATTTCAGGAACAACAACAATTACCATGACAGCAACAGATGGAAGTTCAAATACAGCACAATGTACATTTGATGTGGTGTTAAATGATGCAACAGCACCCACAGCAGTATGTCAAAACATTAATGCTTATTTAGATGGATCAGGAAATGCAACAATAGTTGCTACAGATCTTGATGGAGGATCAACAGATAACTGTTCAGGATTAACATTCAGTGCCTCTCAAACAGCATTTACATGTGCTGATTTAGGACCAAACAATGTTACACTTACAGTTACCGATGGAAATAGCAATACAGATAACTGTGTAGCTGTTGTAACCGTAATTGATACAATTTCACCAGTTGTAAACTGTTTAGGAAATCAAACAGATATAGCTACAACTGCTTGTCAATTTACATTGCCAGATTATACAGTTGCTGCAACAGTATTTGCAACAGATAATTGTACTGCCTTACCAACAATAACGCAAAGCCCAAATGCTGGAACAGCAGTAGGTTTAGGAGTAACAACAATTACATTAACCGCAGATGATGGAAATGGAAATACAAGCACATGTAACTTTACAGTAACAATAAGCTCATTAGCAACAGGAACATTAGACTCAACAATCTGTAACGGAGGCTCATTTATGTATAACGGAACACTGTATGATGGAGCAAATACTTCAGGAGTAGAAACACTAACGGGAGCTGCAGCAAATGGATGTGATAGTATAGTAACAGTAACAGTAACTGAATTACCAGCTATAGATATTACGGTAACTAACGCATCACCTGTATTAACTGCGAATCAAACTGGAGCAACATACAGATGGTTAGATTGTGATAATAGTAATGCTGTTATTCCAACAGAAACCAATCAGTCATATACAGCAACCTCAAATGGAAACTATGCGGTTGAAATTACAGATGGAACCTGTGTAGACACCTCTGTTTGTATAAATGTGATTATTTCTGGGATTGAAGTTAATCCTTCTACAAATCAATTGACTATTTACCCAAACCCAACAAAAGGAATATTTACTATTGATTTAGCAGGTGTAAATGAGAATACTTCAATTACAGTTTATGACGTATTAGGTAAAGTAATTGTTAATCAAAAATTGATTAGAACGAAAACACTAATTGATTTAACAGGAAATAAGAAAGGGATTTATTTTATTAATATCCAGTCTGATAATGAGAAAATTGTTAGAAAGATTATCTTACAATAGTCAAATAAAAACTTTAAGAGCCTCACTGAAAAGTGGGGCTTTTTTGTGTTTTGTATTTAAATAGACATCCTTATTGGACCGTGGAGGTTATCGAATCTTCGAATATCTATGTGTTTGAATGCCAATTAAATTAATCCTATAATTCTTTTTGGGTCATATACTACAAATTGATATTTCCTAATCCTCAATTTTCATTCTAGATCAATTGGGTTAAGTTGTTGAGGTCGCGAATCACAAAAATATAAAACCTCTTGCGATCAATTTTATCTGTACACGAAAACGTTTACAAAAAAACCGCAACTATTTGTAACGTGTTAGTTACTCGTGTGTTGCGGTTTCTTTTTGTGGGCCCACAGGCTCGATTCAATTCTTGTAGGTTAGATCTGTTATTACTAAAACAATAATTAATATATAGTTATTGATTTTATTAATATTTCTGCAATAATATTGTTTTAATAAATTGTGAAATCTCTTGAAAGAAGAAATGTATACGGATCTGTCTACACAGGTTATTTTGAAAGTTAGAAAATAGCTGAATTTGCGTAATAAATTGCAAATTTTCAGTTTGTATCATTAGCAAAAATTATGGCACTAACTGGCCAAGTTTCAAAAGTTAGTAACAAAGCGCATTATATGTAGAGATTGTTGTGTTTAGTGTATTCATTTCGGTGTGTTGTTGGAGTGGAAAACTTATGCCATTACTTTGGTTGGAGGGAAAGCCAAGAGCGGTGTGGTATGTGTTTGACACAGAAGTGTAGCCATCTATACTTTTTTACCCATAACTATTCAGAAAATTGAGACAATTGTTTTTGCCATAATTCATAATGTTTCCCCTTTTTTGGTGAAACTGAGCGTGAGAATCTTTTGCTAAAAAAATAATTTTAAAAGTCTATCTGCTGCAATTAAGGTGTTTTACCAATTTATTTTAATTTATAGGGTCAAACCCCTTAATTATATTGCAGTTACTTTTATTTTTACTAAAAAAAATCAATTTTCAGAACTATTTTAAGGAAAAAGACTAATTTTGATATGTGAAAGTCTTTCAAAAGATAATATCCATTGTTTTAGTACTAATTATATTTAATGTAGTATTAGGTAAGGCTTTTCACGAATTTTTTGAACACGACCATGAAGTACAAGAATGTGAATTAGCAGGAACTACACACTTTCATGATATCGAGTTTGCTCATTTGGATTTCATCTGCGATTTCAATTTTTCAGCCAGTTTA